>JBARAF010000332.1:0-2262 GCA_049791695.1 Croceibacterium sp. | reverse complement strand
CAGGATCTCAGCGGCCCGGTCCGCACCCAGCAGGGGCTGATCCAGGGCGCACCGGGCAAGGTGGCCGGGATCACCGTGTTCAAGGGCATTCCCTTTGCCGCGCCGCCGGTCGGCAACCTGCGCTGGGCCCAGCCGCAGGCACCGCTGGCCTGGCAGGGCGTGCGTGATGGCAGCAAGTACGGCCACGTCTGCGTGCAGCCGCCCGCCCCCAACCGTTTCCCGCCCAATTCCGCCACCGACATCCCGGAAAACTTCACCGGGATGAGCGAGGATTGCCTCAACCTCAACATCTGGACGCCCGCCAAGAAGGCCGGTGAAAAGCTCCCGGTGATGGTGTGGCTGTACGGCGGTGCCTACAACGAAGGCGGCGGCAACGCGCCCTTCAGTGAAGGCGACAACCTCGCCGCCAAGGGTGTGGTCATGGTCACGCTCAATTACCGCGTTGGCGCGCTCGGCTTCCTCAGCCATCCGGAACTGACGGCCGAAGGCGGCGGCGCATCGGGCAACCAGGCGCTGGGCGATGCGATTGCCGCGTTCAAGTGGCTGAAGGCCAATGTCGCGGCCTTTGGTGGCGATCCCAACAACATCACCCTGTTCGGCGAAAGCGCCGGTGCGGCAATGAACGGTGGCCTCGCCGGGGCTGCCGGTGCGCGCGGCACCTTCGAACGGGCGATTGCGGAAAGCGGCGCGTGGATGGGCCTGGGCATCGGCCTGATGCCGCAACGCGCCGACATGGAAAAGCGCACGCTGGAAGCGGCTGAAAAGGCCGGCCTGCCCAACCTCGCCGCCATGCGAGCGCTGCCGGCGGCGGATGTTGCCAAGGCTTTCCGTGGCCAGGGTATGATCGTGGACGGCCGGATCATCACCGAAGACCTGTCGATCACCTTTGCGCAAGGACGCCAGAACCCGGTGGACGTGCTAGTGGGCACCAACAGCAACGAAGGCAGCTTCACCAGCGCCATGGGCCCGGCCACCACGCTGGCCAGTTGGACCGCCGGTGAAAAGATGCGCTGGGGCGATCTGACCGACCTCGGCCGCGCCGCCTATCCCGCCTCCACCGATGCGGAAGCGGCCAAGCAGGCACCGATGCCGTTTTCGGACACCATGGCGTGGCACATGCGCCTGTTTGCGGACAGCCAGGCGAAGATCGGCAAGCAGGCGTGGCATTACTGGTTCACCCACGAACCGCAGTATGATGCCGGCCGCCCGAACCTGGGCGCGGGCCACACCGCCGAAATCCCCTATGTGTTCGACAACCTGGCCGCCCCCCGCACTTATCCGGCGGGCAGCTCGGTCACGCTGATGGCCGGCAACCCGCGCGAAGAAGCCTTTGCGGACCAGGTTTCGCAATACTGGGTCAACTTCGCCCGCACCGGCAACCCCAACGGCCAGGGCCTGCCCAAGTGGCCGACGATGGGCGAACTGGGCGCGACGGAATCAATGCTGCTCGACGCCGACGGCAGCGGCAAGGGCCCGTGGCTGACCGCGCAGCAAAACGCGCTGTACCAGGCGATCTACAACGCCCGCGTGGCCAAGCCGCTGGGGATCGCGAAGTAACCTCGCGCTGAGATTGGTTTACCGGACGGGCGCTCCGCAAGGGGCGCCCTTTTTGGTTTGGGGCCCCGCACCCGCGCCATCGTGCTCTTGCAAGCAAGGGGCCAGAGCCTCAACCGCCAACCTCCCGCTTTTCTGCGCCCCCTTGCGCTCTGCGGCGAAGGGAGCGGGACCCCGGATCAAGTCCGGGGTGACGGTCGCGGTTGATGGCAACTGGTGCGCTGGCCAATGCTCGTCATCCAAGCGTATGCGGCATCCAGCCAATCCCAGCTTAAGCAGTGCGCCTGCTTAGGCGGAAATGCGGTTCAGCCCAGAAACTGCCGGGCGAACGCGGCCTGCCCCGTCAACACTTCGGCGCGGTCCGCTTGCCTCAGCGCGAGCATCTCGGCTGCGGCTTGTTCCAACGCGGCGATTTCACCCTGCACTACCGCCGCGATCTCCGCCTGTCCCAACCGCAACCGGTCGATCTCGCTCGGCCCGCCCATGCCCTGCCGCGCTTCGGGCGCAAGCGGTGGGGCTTCGGCATTGTCGATCGCGGCGATCAGGCCACGCAGCAGCGAAACCTCCGCCGCCCGCTTGCCGATCATCGCATGCTTGAGACCGGCCTTCAGGCGTGCCTTGAACGGTCCGGCATGGTCGGTTGTCATGGTGCCATCATGCCATTGTGACCGCCTGTGGCCCAAACAAAAAAGGCCGCCCCGTGGGGCG
>JBARAF010000331.1:0-5261 GCA_049791695.1 Croceibacterium sp. | reverse complement strand
ATCCTTCTGCGCCCAACCGCACCAGCGCCTCGCCACTGGGGCCATAACCTTCGAGCAGGCGGTCGGGGATGTAATAGCGGGCATCGTGGCCCAGCATCCGCAACAGGCGCACCAGCAGGGCCGCGCTGGTAGCACCGTCGACGTCGTAGTCGCCGTAAATGGTCACCGTCTCGCGCGAGAGGACGGCTTCGGCCAGCCGTTCCGCTGCCGTGTCCATGTCCCGGAATTGCGAAGGGTCGGGCAGGAAGCTGCGCACGCTGGGGCTGCGATGGCGGGCAAGGTCGTCCCGCGGCACACCGCGCGCAAGCAGCAACTGGGTGACGATATCCTCGTCCAGTCCTGCCGCGCCGCCGGACAATTCCATGTTGCCGCCGCGCCAGTGCCAGGCCTTGCCCGAAAGAGACTTCTGGATGCCGAATACTGCGGGTTGGGTTGCCATGGCGCGGGGTTAGAGCAGGGGGCGCTATTAAGCAAAAGCTTCGGGTTGTTGGTAAAGCCCCCAGCAACCTTGATGGAGATATGTCCAAATTGGAGCTGACAATTTGGCCAAGACTCGACCTCGCAGCGCTTTCGGGCCACTAGAACGGGGTGAGGATATCCAGGCGCCAGGCAAACGTGCAAACTTGGAACGGGGAGGCAATCGGGTTGGGATCGGCAGTGTCTCTGCTGTTTTCGCCTGGGGATCGCCCCGGCGCCACTGCCATTCGGATGCTGGCGCGCGGCGCGAATGCGGATTTTTCAGTCAGCCTGGATCCACAAGGCGCAGATTCTGGCAGTGCCGATGGTGCAAATGTACGCTGGCTAGAACTGCTGGTTAGCGGGCTGACCTTTGATCTTACCGGTCTCGCCGGTGGCGATCCTGCCGAAATGCCTGCACGGGCGCACCTGTATGGCATCGCACCCAGCGCGCTGGAAGGCCCGCTGGAAGCGATCACCCTGATGCCCGGGCCCCACCTGGCAGGCGGCGGTTCAATGTTGCCCGTGGTGCGGATGCTGGCATGGCTGGCTGCGAACCTGGCCAAGCTGCCCGGGACCCGCGCTGTGGTGTGGCATTCCGCCCGCTGCTGGAGCGGACCGCAGCATTTCCGCGACGTCGTGCTGCGCTGGATCGAAGGCGGAGTGTTCCCCGGTTTTGGCCTGGCGGCGATCACGCCGATGACGGATGGCGGGTTGCAGACCGAAGGGCTGGCGCTGTTCACCGGGCAAGAACTGCGGATCGAACCGGATACCGCGATGGACCGGGCGGCTGCCGCCAAGATCGCCCTGCGGCTGCTGCACCTGCTGGTCGAAAGCGGCCGGGTGAACGGGATGGAGCGGGTGACGGGCCCGGCGGGGGAAAAATTGCGGCTTGAACCGTCTGCCAATGGGCGCTTTGTAAGGGTGTGGAGAGACTGACGGGGGAAGGGGTGTCGGCTGCTGGCCGTAAGTCCCTGATCGGCGCAATTGGAGGGGAAACGGGCTGTCTGGAGCAGGCTGGCCTGAACCTTGCGCTCAACCTGCCGCTCAGCCAACCTTGCGGGTCGCAGTGCATCACTCCCGGTTCCCGCGGCAATACGACACCTTGTCCAGCGTCAAGGCCGGAGCACACCGCCAATCAGGACGGCCCTGTGGGTGGCGCCTGTGGGGCGCGCAAGCTCAACGGACTGGCCCGTTCGGGGATTGTGCCGGTCACTGCGGGAGGAGCGGTGGTGATCATCGGGGCCTCCAAACCGCAGCTGACCGTTAACTCCCGCCACCGTCCACGCCTGCCGTTCCGCTCGGTCAATCGCACGGGCGAGCCGCATTTCGATCGCGGATTGCAGCGACACCACCTGCTGCCGCGTAATTGCTGGGACAAAGCGGCTTTTCGGCCCTGTTCGAAGCGATCGGGCGCGAGAGCGTGGGGTTTGATGATTTTCGGCGCAACGGGCTGTTGCTCCCCGCCAATGACACGGCCGCGCTGCGGTTGCGGATGCCGATGCACCGTGGGCCCCATCGCAGTTACAACCTGATGGTGGCCGAACGGGTGGGGCAGGTTGAAGGGGAATGGGCGCGCCTGCGCCTGCGCGCCCCGGAAGTGGCCCTGACCCAGGCAGTGATGCGGCTGGACCTGCTGCAACGGGCCCTGCGGAGGCGGCTGATTTCGCCCGACCGGCCTTATCTGCGACTCAACCGGCACGATCCGCTGGGGGCCGGACTGGATTTTTCCAGCCTCGATGCACTGGCCGATGCCTTGTGGGGGGAGACAGAGCTGGCGTTGCCAGCCTGACCGCAGTTGGACACCAGCTCCCTATTTGCACCGGCAGTGCAAACAGGGAGCTTTATCGGCGTGTCAGCCTTTGGGCATCGCGCCGTTGGCGGCGCTGAGGATGGCGCGGACGGTGCTGGTGGCCACGTCCTCGTCAATTCCGACGCCCCAGACGATCCGCCCATCCGGCAGCGCGCATTCAAGGTATGCGGCAGCGCGGGCGTCAGTACCCTTGCCCAGCGCATGTTCGGCATAATCAAGCACGTCCAGCTGCAGCCCGAAAGTCTGCCGCAGGGTGCTGAGAACCGAAGACACCAGCCCCTTGCCACGGCCGCTGACCTGCTGTTCCTTGCCGCCCACGGTGATCGTGCCGGCAAACAGGCGAGTGCCGTCGCTGGCGCGGCTTTCCTCGTAATCCACCAGTTCGAACGTCGCCCGGGCAGGACTGATGAAATAGGCGCTGCGGAACGTTTCCCAGATATCTTCCGAGTTCAGCTCGCGACCCAGATCGTCGGCCAAATGCTGCACGTGGCGGCTGAAATCGGCCTGCAGGCGCTTGGGCAGTTTCAGCCCGTGGCCTTGTTCCAGCACCCAGGCAAAACCGCCCTTGCCGGACTGGGAATTGACCCGGATCACCGCTTCGTAACTGCGGCCCAGGTCCGCCGGATCAATCGGCAGGTAAGGCACGCGCCATTGTTCGTCGTTGCGTTCGCCCTGAGCTTCAAAGCCCTTCTTGATCGCGTCCTGGTGGCTGCCGGAAAAGGCCGTGAACACCAATTCGCCGCCATAGGGGTGGCGCTGATGGACCGGGATCTGGTTGCAGTATTCGACCGTCTCGATCACCTTGTCGATGTCCGAGAAATCGAGGCCCGGGTTGATCCCCTGGGTGTACATATTCAGCGCCACGGTCACCAAACAGCAGTTGCCGGTGCGTTCGCCATTGCCGAACAGGCAGCCTTCGATGCGGTCGGCCCCGGCCATCAGGCCCAGTTCCGCCGCCGCCACGCCGGTACCGCGATCGTTGTGGGTGTGCAGGCTGATCGCCGCGCTGCTGCGGTTCGGCAGGTTGCGGCAGAAATATTCGATCTGGTCAGCATAGACGTTGGGTGTCGCTGCTTCGACCGTGGCCGGCAGGTTGAGGATGATCGGATTTTCCGGCGTCGGACGCAGGATATCCATCACCGCCTCACACACCTCGAGGCTGAAATCGAGTTCGGCCGTGCTGAAGGTTTCGGGCGAATATTCGAACTGCCAGCGGGTGTCAGGGCGCTTCGCCGCTTCGTCACGCAGCAGCTGCGCGCCGTGGATGGCGATCTGCTTCACCTCCGCCTGGGTCATGCGGAAGACGATTTCGCGCCAGGCCGGGCTGACGGCGTTGTACAGGTGGACAATCGCCGCGTGCGATCCTTCCAGGCTTTCAAAGCTGCGTTTGATCAGGTCTTCGCGCGCCTGGGTCAGCACCTGGATAGTTACGTCCTGCGGCACCTTGCCGCTGCGCACCAGGCCACTGATGAAATCAAATTCGGTCTGCCCGGCAGCGGGGAAGCCGACTTCGATTTCCTTCACGCCGATTTCCAGCAGCAGGTCGAAGAAGCGGTTCTTCTTCACCGCGTCCATCGGATCAATGATCGACTGGTTGCCGTCACGCAGATCGGTGGACAGCCAGCGCGGCGGGGCAGTGATCACCCGGCTCGGCCACTGGCGGTCGGGCAGGTTGATGGGCGGGAAGGGCCGGTACTTGCGGCCCGGATCGGAAATCATCGGCATGATATTTGCCTTATCGCCTGAGCGCCGCGCGGCAAGGGCGCGGCCTGTTTCGAATGGATTGTTGCAAGACCCTTAGGCGGGGTGTCGCCGCGCCTCAACCACTGTGGGCGCGCAACCGGGAACGCGCCTAAGGGCGCGTAAGTCGAAGCAGGGACAGAAGCTCGCGACGGGTCATCCTGAACTTCATATGGGGTTTGGGGCCGGTTTGTCCAGCGAGTTCCCCATCAGCGTGGGGAGGGGTGGGCCATCGGGCGCACATGGTGCCTGGCCCACCCCCGAACCCTCCCGCGGGCAGGAGGGCGAATGTCGTGCTTACTGCTTTTCGAATGCCACAGTAACGATCAGGTCGACCTGATCGGCAATGCCGAAAGCGATGCCGAACGGAACGTTGAATTCCGAACGCTTGATCGAAGTGGAGCCGTGGAAGCCCAGGGTGGCCTTCTTGCTCATCATGTTGGCACCCATGCCGACCAGTTCAGCCTTGAGGGTCACCGGCTTGGTCACGCCGTTCAGCGTCAGGTTGCCGGTGATGTCGGCAGAAGTGGCGCCAGTGGTCTTCACCGCGGTCGAAACGAAGTGTGCGGCGGCCGGGGCCGGGCCGAAGAAGTCAGGCTTGCCGCCGTCCTTGCCAGCGCGCAGCAGGTGGTCCTTCAGGCCGGCGCTGGGCACGGTGACGCTGGCAACCGGGATGGTCACATCAACCTTGGAATTGGCCGGGTTGGCCGCATCGACGCTGAGCGTGCCGGTTACGTCACCGAAAATACCGAGGTAATCGTTGAAGCCCAGGTGGCTGACATTGAAGCCGACCATCGAGTGTGCGGAATCGGCGGCGTAGTTACCCGATTCGACCTTCGCGACATCAACCTGGCCGGGGCGCGGGCCCTGCTGGGCGTGCAGCGCGCCGACGGAAAGCGCGGCCACGGTGGTGGCAGCGACGAGGGTGAGCGACCATTTACGCATAAATTTCTCCCGGGGGGTCATTGTTCGATCTGGCGGGAGAATGCCGTGGCATTTTGACAAAGTCCATCGGGAATAAATGGAACGGTCGGTTCAGCATTTCCGAAAAGGCATTGGTTTGCAGAATGCAGGCAAACCGCAATGGGCCAAGAAAATGGGCGGAAACGGCCATTGCTGCTCCGCCCATTTGCACATTGTTCCGGCGACCGGGGCCGCCGCAGCAAGGCTCAGTTCTTGGCCTGGTCGACCAGCTTGTTCTTGCCGATCCACGGCATCATTGCGCGCAGCTGCGAACCGGTCTGTTCGATCG
>JBARAF010000330.1:0-14940 GCA_049791695.1 Croceibacterium sp. | reverse complement strand
ATACCACCCTGTGCGATTTCGCGGCGGACCGGCGTGCGCCCACTCCCACGGCAGCAGCGGAAATGGCCGTGCCGGTGCGGCGCGATCTGGCCGCCACGCTGGATGAATTCGGCCTGCGTCAGCGGCGTTGCGCGCTGCGCCCGGTGGAACTGGGCCGCGAACGGCTGGAAGCGCGCGTCCGTCGCCTGCCCCGGCCAGAAGTGCTGGCGGCGCAAGCGGCACAGCGGCTGGATGACCTGGCGGAACGGTTGCGGCGTGGCCTGGCAGACCGGGCAGCGGCATCCCGCACCCGGTTGCAGGGCGATTCGGCGCGGCTGTCCGCCCCCTTGCTGCGCGCGCGGCTGGACCGGGCGCAGGATCGGCTGGATGCGGCACGGCTGGTGCCCGCGCTGGTCGAACGCCCGTTGCAGGATAGCCGCCTGCGGCTGGCGGCGATTGCCCGGCTGGCACAGCAACTGCACCCGGAACGCCCGCTGCAGCGCGGCTACGCAATGGTGCTTGATGCGCAGGGCAAGGCGCTGACCACGGCCGTCACCGCGCGGAAGGAAACGGCCCTGGTGCTGAAATTCCGCGATGGCACGCTGGATGTTGCCCCTGGTGCCGGTGCGCCCCGACCGCCGCGGGCAAAGCCCGCCCCGTCGCCTTCGCCCGATGGGCCGCAGCAGCCGAAATTGCTTTGACGGCGCGCGCTTGATAGGTTGGCCCCATGTTGATGAACTCTTCTGACCAGCCCGCCACCCTGATCTATGGCCCCAGCGGGTTCCGCGTGGTGCGGCCAGGGCATTTCGTGACTTGCGCCGTCAGCGGCGTGCAGATCCCGCTGGAAGAACTGCGGTACTGGAGCGTGGACCGGCAGGAACCCTATGCCACCGCCGAAATTTCCGCCCGCAGGCACCTCCAGCAGGCATGAAAATCGCGCTGGCCGGCGCTGGGGCCGGCGCTGCGGCCGGGCTGCTGGCTGCCTGTATCCCGGCGGTTGACGCCCCCGCCGCGTCTTCGGCCAATCCTGAGCCTGCCCCGGCGCAAACTGCGCCTGTTTCAGCCAGTGCACCGAATCCGGCCCCGGCTCCTGCCGCTTCCGGACCGGCGCAATTCGTGGTTGCGGGGGAATTGACCCAGGGCGGCTGGATTCGCGGCACCGCCCCGGCCGGTACAGTCAGTGCGCGGCTGGGCGATCAGGTGCTGGCGCTGGATGCCGCAGGCCAGTTCTTCGCCGCTTTTGATCGTGATGCCGCGCCTGCCGCCATGCTCAGCGCCACCTTGCGCGATGGGCGGGTGGTCCAGTGGCCGCTGGCGATTGCACCGCGCGCCTGGGCGATCGAACACATCAACACCCCGCGCCGCCCCGGCGGCCTCAGCAACGAAGCCTATCTTGCCCGTCGCCGCCCGGAACTGGCGCGGATCGCCGCTGCCCGCGCGGTGGACAGCGGCAGCCAGGGCTGGCGGCAAAGCTTCATCTGGCCGTCCGCGGGGCGCATTTCCGGCCGCTTCGGATCGCAGCGGATCTATCAGGGGGAACCTGATGCCTATCACTCCGGGCTCGACATGGCCGGCGGTGCGGGTGCCAGCTATGTCGCCCCGGCGGATGGCGTGGTGGTGCTGGTGGCCAGCGAACCCTTTACGCTGGAAGGGCACCTGCTGATCATCGACCACGGGCAGGGGCTGAACAGCGCCTTCCTCCATTCATCGGCGGTGCTGGTGCGTGAAGGGGATGTGGTCAAACAGGGCCAGGTGATCGGCCGCATCGGGGCCACCGGCCGCGTTACCGGGCCACACCTGCACTGGTCGATCAAATGGCGCGATGCGCGGCTCGATCCGCTGCTGTTCCTGCCGCCACGCAGCTGACCGCCCAAGTGACAGGGCGCGCTTGACCCCCGTTGTTGCACCTGCGAAGCCCTGCCGCCTATGCGCAGGCTGATCGCTATCCTTGCAGTCGCCTTGCTGTTGGCACCCGGCACGTTCCTGCGCTCGCCGCCGGAACCCTTTAATCCCAGTCAGTCCATTCGCTTCACCCGGCTGGCCCTGCCCCCGCAGCAGGTGGGTGAGACGCAGCTGCAGGCGATGTGGCAATTGACCGGCCCGCACAGCAAGTTTGGCGGCTTTTCCGCACTGCTGCTGTTGGGGGATGGCCAGTTCCTGGCCGCGAGCGACGCCGGGGCAGAGGCGTGGTTCCCGCGCCCGCAACTGGCCGGCGGGTTTGCCGCGGGGGCCACGGTGCGGATCGGCGATTTCGGCGGGCGGAGGGAAGAAGACAAGGCCCGGATCGACATTGAATCGCTGGCCCAGGATCCCGCGACGGGCCGCATCTGGGCGGGCTACGAATCGCAGAATGCGATCGTGCGCTATGAGCCCGGCTTGCACAGTGCGCGCTGGTCATGGCCGGTGCAGATGCGGGCCTGGGCCCTCAATGCCGGGCCGGAAGCGTTTGTGCGGCTGCGCGACGGGCGCTTCATCGTGCTGGAAGAAGGGAAGCTGTTCTTTCGCGAGCCCGACAGTGGCGGCCTGCTCTATCCCGGTGATCCGGTGGACGGGATGCGGGCGGTGGAATTCCGTTACGCCCCGCCGGCTGGTTTCCGCCCGGTGGACTTGGCGCAATCGCCGGACGGGCGGGTGCTGATCCTGCTGCGCGATGTCGATGCGCGATTGCCGCCGCATTTCCATTCCGCGCTGGCCGTGGCCGATCCGGCGGCGATCCGCCCCGGCCAGCAATGGCGCGGACGGGTCATTGCCGAAATCGACGATCCCCTGCCGACCGACAATTTCGAAGGGATGGCCCTGCGCCCGCTGGCCGATGGATCAGTGCAGATCTGGCTGATTTCCGACGACAATTTCGGCCACTTCCAGCGCACGTACCTTACGGCGCTGCGCTGGCGCCCCCGCTGAAGGCAGGCGGCGCGGACAAGCGAAAGGGCGAGCCGGCCATGCCCGCGCGCCCTTTTCAATAGCCTGGTAAAAAGCTGCGTCAGCGCCCTCAGGCGGCGACAGCGGCCTTCTTCAGTTCGCGCTTCACCTTCAGGGCGCGATCGCTCAGCTTTTCGTCGCTGGTCTTCAGCAGCCAGTTGTCCAGGCCGCCGTTGTGTTCAACCGAACGCAGGCCCTGCGTCGAAACGCGGAACTTGTAGCTACGGTCAAGCTTTTCGCTCAGCAGCGTGACGTTCTGCAGGTTGGGCAGGAAGACGCGCTTGGTCTTGTTGTTGGCGTGGCTCACATTGTTGCCGGTCTGGCGGGCCTTGCCGGTCAGTTCGCAGATGCGCGACATGGTCAATCTCTCAGAATCAAAAGCTGGCGGGATATCCCCGGAAAGCGGGGCGCATAGCTGTACCCCCCCAATGCGTCAAGGTGTGCGTCAAGCAATCCGGCCCGCAAATCGCGCCATTGCCGTGAAATCACAGGCGGGCTAGCCCGCTTTGCACAATGACCCGCTGGCCCCTTCCTGCCCCGATGGCACGTGCACTGGAACTGGCGCAAGCGGCCGCTGCACTGGGCGAAGTGCCTGTGGGCGCGTTGGTGGTGAAAGACGGCGTGGTGGTGGGCGAAGGACACAACGAACCGCGCCGCCTGCACGATCCCACCGCCCATGCCGAAATACAGGCGCTGCGCGCAGCTGCCCGCACGCTGGGCAACGAACGGCTGGATCAGTGCGAACTGTGGGTCACGCTGGAACCCTGCGCGATGTGTGCCGGGGCCATTGTCCATGCGCGAATCGCCCGGCTTTATTATGGCGCGGCCGATCCGAAGGGCGGGGCGGTGGAACACGGCGCGCGGGTGTTCGACCAGCCGCAATGCCTGCACCGGCCAGAGGTTTACTCCGGCCTGGGCGCGGAACCGGCGGCGGACCTGCTGCGCGGCTTCTTCGCGAATCGGCGTTAAAGCCCGCGCCAGATCTTCAGGGCACGCGAATCGGCCAGCCCCTTGCGGCGGGCGTCACAGGCTTCCGGGCGGTAATCCTTGCGGTAACAGAGCCTGAGTTCGGTGAACCAACCGCGATCATTGGCAAACACGCCCACCGCATCGGCGCGGAAACCGGGGTTGGCTTGCGCAAACTGGGCCCGCAGATCGCCCGCAGTCAGGCCCCGGCGGCGGGACAGGGCATCCAGATCGGGCAGGCGCAGGCTGTTCCACAGGATCCGGGTGACCTTGAAATAGCTTTCCGGCGTGCGGACCATGCAGGAACCGTGCTTGGCCCATTCATCGGCTTGCAGGCGGGTGGATGGCACCATGCACAAGTTCTGCCGTGCCTCCACCGGCGACAGGCGGCGGGGCGTCGGGCAGAACTGCGGAAAGGTGCCGCGCCCTTCCGGCCACAGGCCGTGGACGATCAGCCCGAACCGCCCGGCCTTGCCCGAACATTGCTGCGCATCGGCGGCATTGCGTTCCCGCCCCTTGCAGTATTCCGGGCTCCAGCTGAGCGCGAGGGTGTATCCCGTCACCGGCACCCGCCGCGCCTCGCCCTGGCGGGGCTGGGGGACGGACACGGGGCCAGCCGGGACACTGCACTGGTACGCCTGCGCCAGCGCCGGGGCAGGCAGCAGGGCGAACAGCAGTGTGGCAACCAGCGCCTTCACAGTGGGGTGAAATCCAGCCCGATGTCGGCGGCAGGCGCGCTTTGGGTCAGACGGCCGACGGAAACGTAGGTCACGCCGCTGGCGGCAATCGCGCCGATGGTGTCCAGCCGGACGCCGCCCGATGCTTCGGTCGGCACACGCCCGGCGATCATGGTCACCGCTTCACGCAGCATCTCCGGCCCCATGTTGTCCAGCAGCAGGTGGCTGGCCCCGGCGGCCAGCGCCGGTTCGATCTGGTCCAGGCGGTCGACTTCGCAGATCACGTCGGTCACCCCCGCATGGCGGGCACGGCGCACGGCTTCGCCCACGCCGCCGGCCACCAGCACGTGGTTGTCCTTGATCATCGCCGCATCCCACAGGCCCATGCGGTGGTTCCTCGCCCCGCCCATGCGGGTGGCGTATTTTTCCAGGTGGCGCAGGCCGGGGATAGTCTTGCGGGTGTCGAGCAAGGTGGCGTGGCCTTGCATCGCATCGACATAGTGGCGCGTCATGGTGGCAATGCCCGACAGGTGCTGCACGGTGTTGAGCGCGCTGCGTTCTGCAGTCAGCATGGCGCGGGCATTGCCGGACAAGCGCATGATGTCCGTCCCGGCAGGCACTTGCTGGCCTTCTGCCGCCAGCAGCTCGATCTCCATCGCCGGGTCCAGCGCGCGGAAGAATGCGGCGGCGATGGGCAGGCCGGCCACGGTGATCGCGTCCCGGCTGTCCATCACGCCGGTGAAGCGGGCATCGGCGGGGATCACGCTTTCGGCGGTGACGTCATGCCCGCCGCCGGGCAGGCCTTCGCCCAGATCTTCCGCCAGGGTGGCGTGGACAAATGCGGCAAGGTCGAAACCGGCCAGAGTAAAAGTGGACTGGGTAAAAGTGCTCATGCGGCCGATCTTTCGCGCCTTGCAGCGCGCTTGTCGATCAAAACCCGTGGGCACCCGCGGCCGCACCGAAAGCGGCTAGCAGGCTAAGCGCCAGCAGCACCTGGTGCGTCACGCGCAGGCGGCGGAAATCGCCCGCCGGGTCTTTGCTGTCGCGCATCCGCCGGTGCAGCACCAAAGGCTCCAGCACGAACAGCATCAGCGCAAAGGGCAGCCAGGCGACGACCATCGCGTGCATCCACCAGAACTGCGGATCGGCAAAACGCGACCACATATCGCCCCGCCAGACCATCCACAGCCCGCTGCCGCCCGCCAAAGCCACCCACAGGCGCGCCTGCGGGGCGAAGCGGCCTTCGAGTTCCTGAAACCGCGCCATCCGCGTGGCTTCTTCCGTGCGGCCCAGCGCCGGGATCAGCACCAGCGTGACAAAGCCGACCCCGCCGATCCACAGGATCACCGAAAGGACGTGCACCGCGTGGGCGAGGGCAAAATCAAGCATGTTGCCAGAGTGGCGCAGCGGTGCGCGACTGTCGAGCGATGTCACGGCGCGGCGGTGTCTCGACTTCGCTCGACACGAACGGAAAGGGGGACGACTGGTGCGGTGAATTCAAGCCCTACGCCGGCCCGCAGGGCGCAAGGCCAACCGGCCGCCCGCAGCGAAGGCAGCTTGCTGCCGAAAAAGAGGAAATCGGACCCCCGGATGGGGGTGCGTTCCAATTCAGTGCACGAAGCGGGCTACCACATCCCGGTAGGAGCGGCTGACTTTCACTTCCGATCCGGAGCCGAGGACGAGGAAGCATTCGCCGTTGGTGTGGGGCTTCACCTGCTTCACTTGGTCCAGGTTGACGATGGTGGAGCGGTGGACGCGTTGGAACGTGCGCGGGTCGAGCCGCCGTTCCAGGTCCTTCATCGTTTCGCGCAGGATCAGCGAATTGTCGCCGGTGTAGATGCACATGTAGTCACCCGCCGCTTCGACATATTCGATGGTGTCGACATCGACGCGGAAGATCTGGCCGCGATCCTTCACGTTGATCATCTTTTCGTACCGCCCGGCGGATTCATCGTCTGCCGGCATGTCGGCCATCGCATCTGGGGCGACTTCGGCCAGCACGTCCTTCAGCTTTTCCGCTTCTTCCGCGCCGCGCTTTTCAGCGAGGCGAGTGCGGACGCGTTCCAGTGTGTCGGCCAGCTTGTCCACGTCGACCGGCTTCATCAGGTAATTGACAGCGTTGGCTTCAAAGGCGCGGATCGCGTGTTCTTCGTACGCGGTGACGAAGACAAACAGCGGCGGTTCCAGCTCCATCACGCCCTTGACCACCGAAAACCCGTCAAACCCGGGCATCTGGATGTCGAGGAATACCAGGTCCGGCTTTTCGGTCTTGATCGCGCGGATTGCTTCGCGGCCGTTGGCGCAGGTGGCAATGATCTCGACATCGGGGAAAGCCTCAAGCCGCAGCTGGAGGCCCTGAATGGCGAGCTTTTCGTCATCGACGAGAATGGTGCGGATGGTCATGCGGTGCTGGTTCCGATCGCCCGGTCGGCGGGCAGGGGGGTATCGTCACTGTTGGTAACGTTCGCCGCGGCAGTAAGTTTCGCGCTGCTGGCGGCGCTGGCGGGGGTGGGCTTTTCCTCCCGTTCCAGCGGCAGTTCGATGATGACGGTAAAGCCACCGTCGGGCGGGCTGAGAATGTCGAACCGGTGGTCATCGCCATAGGCCTGGGCCAGCCGGTCACGGATGTTTGCCAGGCCCACGCCGGTGGAGGTGGCGCCGGGGCGCCTGCCGGCAAACCGGTCCGGCCCGCCGCGCGATTGCAGCCCGGGGCCGGTATCGGCCACGGTCACGCGCAGCCGGTTGCCCAGCACTTGCGCGGTCAGGCTGATCCGGGCGCCTTCTTCTTGCGGGGACACGGCATATTTGATCGCGTTTTCGACCAGAGGTTGCAGCAGCAGGGAGGGGATGCAGGCATCGGCGGCTGCCGGATCGATGCGGAACACCGTACGCAGCCGTTCTTCGAAACGCATCCGTTCGATATCGAGGTACAGCTTCAGCGTCTCCACTTCCTGTTCGATCGTCACCTTGCCGCCCGGCTGCGACACCAGGGTGTGGCGCAGGAAACTGGACAGCCGGGTCAGCATGGCGTTGGCCGGTTCGGTCTGTTTCAGAAGGACCAATGTGCTGATCGAATTCAAGGTGTTGAACAGGAAATGCGGGTTGAGCTGGTAGCGCAGCATGGCCAGTTGAGCGCTGGTGGCCTGCGCTTCCAGCCGTTCCAGCCGATCGGTCTGTTCTTCCACCTGCAGGAAATAGTTGATCGCGTAATAGAGCGCGGACCAGGCCCCCAGCAGGGTCATGTCGAGATAGAACACGCCCAGCACCAGTTGCGCGAAATTGCCGTCGGCCGCGCCCTGGTACAGGCTGATGGTCCAGCCGTTGATGATCGCGGAAAATGTCACCGCCACCGGCAGCACCAGCGCGGTGACGCCCCAGGTGGTCAGCGGCCGGCTGTTGATCAGGCGGCCATAGATGACCGACAGGATCAGGCTGACCGAAAATCCGGTGATGGTGGCGATCAGCACGATCACCAGGAAGCTCCACGGCCGGTCATTGGCAGCGCTCGTAACGGCGCGCAGGACCATCGCCCCGCCCCAACCGATCAGCTGCAAGCGCCAGAAGGCGCGGTTCTTGTCTGCGAAGAACGGGGTCGGGCGGAAATCGAGCATCGCCATGAGGCCTTTCCTAGCCGATCAGTCCCGGCGCGTCGCCCGCTTTTGCGCGGGAGGGGTGATCAGGGGCGATCAGGCAGGGACAATCAGGACGCAGTGGCGTCACCAACCGCCTTTTCCAAAGCAGCGCGGCCCACCGCGCCATTGAGCAGCTGCGTGCCAACCACCCAGCCGGGGGTGCCGCTGATGCCCAGGCCCGATGCCAGCTGGGCATTGCCGTGCAACTGCGCATCGAACAGCCCGGTGGCGATGGCGGCGTTGGCGGCGGCCAGGTCCACCCCGGCTTCACGCGCGGCGGCTTCGATGCTTTGCGCCGATGGCGGGCCAAGGCGGAACATCGCATCGTGGAACGCGGCATATTTGCCCTGCTGCGCGGCGGCCAGGGCCATGCGCGCAGCGTCTGCGCTTTCCGGGATGAGGATCGGATATTCGCGCACCACCACCCGCAAGTCCGGATTGGCGGCAATCATGGCGCTGACATCGGCCACGCTCTGGCGGCAGTAAGTGCAGGCGTAATCGGTAAATTCGACCAGCGTGACCTTGCCGTTCGGATTGCCCAGCACGGCACCGGGGAACGGCGTTTCCAGATCGCGCCGCATCGGCTCGATCCGGGCCAGCGATTCGCGCTGTTGCAGCACGTTGATCGCTTCGGGCAGCACTTCGGGATTGGCCAGCAGGTAATCGCGCGTGGCGCGTCCTCCCAGGCCGGAAAAGTCCCACAGGGCAGCCCCGGCAAAACCGGCAACCAGGGCGAGCGTTACAGTGATGATCCAGCGCATGGGCAGCAGGCCTACCGGCGCTCGTCCTTGCGTTCAAGCTCTGCCCGGGCGACCATTGCCACATCCTGTGCGCGGATCCAGTCGGGCGTGCCCGATTCCAGGCCGCGCTGGGCGGCTTCCGCGCTCTGCAACGCTTCGCGCGGGCGGTCCGTCATGATCTGCTGTTCGGCGCTGGCCAGCCGGGCGCGCGGGATGTCGCCTTTCTGGCCATAGACGATGCCCAGCTGATACCAGGCGAAGGGGTTTTCCCGATCCTTGCCCACGGCGCTGCGCAGCACCCGTTCCGCTTCTTCGAGGTTGGCCGGGTCTTCCGTGGCGATCAGCGCGTGGCCGAACGTGCCGGCCACCAGCGGGGCGTTGCCGGTCAGCCGGGTGGCTTCGCGCAAGGGGGCGAGCGATTCCGCCGGGCGGCCCGATTCCAGCAGTACCTGCCCCTTCAGTTCCAGGAACCACGGATTGTCCGGCTCTGCCGCCAGCAGCGCGTCGGTTTCGGCGATCGCCTTGTCCATCTGCGCGTCCTTGTGCCAGGCATAGGCGCGGGCATAGCGGGCCGGAGCGTCGGTCAAGTATTCCGGATAATGGATCAGCGTCTGCTTGGGTTCGGCCAGATAGCCATACAGCTTGGCCTTGATCCGCAGGAACCGCTGCTGCTGGCTTGCGTCGGGCGGGCGATCCCAGGCGGGGTCGCTCTGGTAATCGGCTTCCAGCCGGGCAATCCGGTCACCGGACAGCGGGTGGGTGCGGGCAAACCCGGCCTCGTCATCCTGGCTGTAGCCATAGCGGAATTCCTGGCTTTGCAGCTTGCGGAAGAAAGCCAGCGATCCCTTGCCGGTAAGGCCTGCCTTGGACAGGTAATCGACCCCGGCGGCATCGGCGCTGGCTTCCTGCGTGCGGTTGAAGCTGAGGAAAGTGCCCAGCGCGGCCTGCTGCCCCAGCGCCATCGCGCCCATCCCGGCCTCGCCCGCCCCGGCCAACGCGGCGGCCACGCCAACCAGCATCGAAATCAGCTGGATTTTCCCGGCCTTGCCCATGTTGTCATAAGATCGGATGATGTGTCCGCCGATGATGTGGCCCAGTTCGTGGGCCAGCACGCCCTGCACTTCGTTGGCGCTGTCGGCGGCGTTGATCAGGCCGGAATGGACGTAAATCCGCTGCCCGCCCGCGACGAAGGCGTTGATCGACGGATCGTTGATCAGCACCACGTCCACAGCGCCCGGTTGCAGGCCCGCGGCCACGGCCAGCGGATCCACCAGTTCACGCAGCAATTGTTCGGTTTCCGCATCGCGCAGGATTGATTGGGCCGCGGCCGGCTGCGCCGTCAGCGAAAGGGCGGCCAGGAGCAGCAGGGCCCGCGGCAAAAACCGCGTGGCCCAGCCAGTCAGCCGGTGCGTCCAACGCGGGACGGAAGGCGCAGGTCGATGCATTGCGCCAAGGCTAGCGGCAATGCGCCTGAACGGAAACTGAAAGCAGCGATCAGCCGATCAGCTTCCTCGCCGCCTTTTCCACCAGCGCGGCATCGTCGGGCACTTCGCCCAGCACCACCAGGCCATCGGCATCGCTGCGGCGGATCATCACCAGCGCGAATTCGCTGCCTTCTGCGGCCAGATCGGCCAGGGCATGGGCGGGCAGGGCGCGCAGCTTCTTCGCCAGCGCCTTGCGCGGGCCATCGGCCGGGGTGGCGGGCTTGCCCGCTTCTTCCTTGCGCAGGCGACGCTCTTCCTTGACCAGGCCTTTCAGCCCGCCGTCAAAGTCGCGCAGATGCGTGGCCAGCTGGCCCTGCGGCAGATCCAGCCGGTGGGCATGGGTCAGGGCACAGGCATATTCGGTCAACCGCGTCTTGTCGTAATCCGCGCCGAACACCAGCTTCACCACTGGCGTCATGGGCGCACGTTCCTGCACCGTCAGCCCGGCGTCGATCAGCAATTCGTCGAATTCTTCCGGGGCATCGGCGGCCGCCAGCGAGAAATCGTAAGCCTGGCCGATCGCGGCATAGAGCGCGCTGCGGGTGCGGTCTTCGTTGACATGGGCGGCGGCGGCACTGTCACGCGCGGCGGCCAGCCAGTCGGCCAAGGCCATGTCGCCCGCCATCTCGGCGCTAATGTCGCCGGCAATGTCATCGGCCAATTCATCGGCCATGTCGCCCGAATGCCATGACGGCGCGGCAAAGCCCGGTTCGGGTACCGTTTCGTAAGCGGGCGCGGCATCGTATTCGGCTGTGCCAGCCTCCGCTGCGTCGATCGCGTTCGCAATATCGCCAAAACCGAAACTGGGCCGCGGCAAGGCGTCATCGTTATCGGCTGAGGGGCCATCGGCCCAGTCGGTCAGCGCTTCTTCCGCCAGGGGCAGCCGCGGTGGCTTAACTTCCAGCGCCTGGTCGATTTCCAGCAGCAATTCATCCGCGGCGTTCGGTTCGTCCAGTTCCTTCCAGTTGATGACGCCATAAATGAAATCGATGGTGTCATCGTCCGAAGAAAACGGCAGCAGGATCCCGCGATAGAGGACCGGGCGGTTCCGCTGGTTGACGAATTCCGCTTCGAATCCGATCGGTGCCTGGTTGGCCAGGATCTGCATGTAATGGTCGGTAATGCGGCTCAGCAGGGACCGGCTCGGCACATCGTCGAGCGAGGAGATATCGTTCGGCAGGGTGCCACATTCTTCGGCCAGCTTGTCACCCAGGTAGGAGATGCCGGGATTTTCGATGCCGGAGGTGAAGTCCAGCAGCACGCTGTAAGGGCCAAAATCGGGCAGGGAGTCGGGATCGAGATCCTCGATCGACGGCAGCGTGCGATCTTCCAGCAGGCTGGCCCAATGGTTGTAAGCGCGGACCTGCATCCGCCGTTCGTCCTGGCCAATGCTGGCCGGGGCCGGTGGCGGCGAATCATGCATGGCGGCATCGTCTGCCGCGTCATAGGCGGTATCCCCAACCGCTCCGAAAGAGCCCCGCAACGTGTCCATCAAGACAAACCCCATTGTTTCTGCAGGTCGTATTGGCGCGACGTGGTTAATTTAACGTAAAGTTGCGCCACCAGAAACAGGCAATCGTCAGGGATCAGAGCAAATAGCGCATCTTGATGGCTTGCCGGACCGGGGAATGGCCGACGTCAAACATGGCATCGGCAAAGCTGGGCGGGCCCATCACCACCTTGGCGTCACGGCTGAAACCGAAGCCTTCGCGCGGGATCAGCAGCGCGCGGTCGGCCTTGCCGTTGCTGTTTTCGTCATGCAGCAGCGCGATTGCATAATGGCCGGGCGGGACATGGGTGAAGGTCACCTGACGCGCATCCGCCGCCGGGACACTGGCGGTGAAGGCGGAACCATCGCCCTTGCATTCGGGGAAGCGGGCCTTGTGCGGGGTCATGCACACCCGCACCAGCCCCTTGGTATTGCGCAGCCCGCTGACTTCGATGCGCACGTCCTGCCCGCCGAAATCGGTGCCGGGGCCAGCCGTTCCCAGCAACAGCGGGGCAACCAGCACCAGGCCGAGACCGTGCTTCATCCCGGGGACGCCAGGCCGCGATCGGTGCCGCAGAGGCGATCCCAGAAACGGAAATAGAGGCCGTAGTTGCATCGATACTCGTCATGATGGCGCTGGTGGTGACTGGCCGTTATCACCCATGCACCAACTGGGGAATGAACAAGCGCCCGCGGAAACATCTCCCAGCCCATGTGATTGGTCACGCCCATCAGCGTCATGATCGCCAGGACCGTGCCCAATACCGCGATATGCACCGGAATTACGAACACCAGTGCCGGGATCACCAGGGCGCCGGTCAGGGCCTCCCACGGGTGGAAACTCATCGCCGCCCAGGCCGTTGGCGGGCGGCTGGCATGGTGGACGGCGTGCATCGTGCGGAACAGCCGGGGCCGGTGCATCAACCGGTGGGTCCAGTAAAACCAGCTATCGTGCGCGAACAGGTATGCCAGCAATGACAGCGGCAGGTACCACAGCGGAAAATCGCCCACCCGGTCATAGATCCGCGTCCACCCGCGTTCCTGCCAGCCCCAGGCGACAATCCCCGCCGGCACGCCATAAATTGCTGCAGAGGCCAGCGACCAGGCCACTTCCTTGCGGATCTGCCCATCCAGCCCGCGATACAGCCCCGGCCGCACGCGCGCCGTGGCCAGCGCAAAGGCCCCGCTGGTGATCAGATAGCGCACAGCCACGATCAGCGTCATCGCCAGGGCGGACAGGAGGATCGCGGTCAGCATCCGTGCTGCTATGCCCCCGCCGGGCGCCAGCGCCTAGCCCTGCACGTGCCCCCAGGCGGAACAATGCGGATCGGCAGCCACCAGTTGCCGCCGCAGCGCCGCCCGGGCCAGCCGTTCCACTTCCACCTTGCGCCGGGCGGCGGCCAACGGCTGGCTGGGGGCGGGGCGCAGGATTTCGGCGTCATATTCGTCAGCCACGATCACCCCGCAGCAATCCGGGCGGAAATCCGGCCCTTCCAGGCAGGCACGGTCCAGTTCCGGCGGCAGGCCCCAGAAGAACCGGTCGCAGAAATCGAGGTAATCGGGCCACTTGGCATCGCCCAGCAGATCGCCCCGCGCGGTCTTGATCTCCACGATCACGATCCGGCCTTGCGGGTCGATCCCCATCAGGTCAGCCCGGCGGCCATTGCGCAGTGGCATTTCGGCCAGGGCCCAGATGTCGTTGCGGGCAAACAGGCGGCAAATGCCGCGCGCCACCGCGGCAGAACGGCGGGCAGCCGAATCAAGCGGCAAATCGGGAACAGCGGGGGAATCGGCCATGCCCCATGCTGGAACGAAGCCGGAACATCGTCAAGTCGGGAATGCCCGGCTGGCCGAACCGTGGTTCAGCCGACAGGCTCAGGCGCTGCGGCGGGGGCCAAGGACTCCGGCGGGCGGCAGCAGGCTGAGGATCGCGGCGCGGGCGCGGGTAAATTCACGCCACAGGGCGAGGGCCGCAGGCGCAGGATCGGCACCGCGGGCGGATACGGCCAGCAGGGCGGCAATGCCCGGCTCCATCATCGCCGCCAGATCGGCGACGCCGTTTTCCGCCATGTCGCGCCGCCAGCTTTCGGCATCGCGAATCAGCGCCGGGAAATTGCGCACTTCCGCGGTTGGCCGCTCTGCTTCCAGCCCGGCCAGTGCCGCCACCACGACGCCAGCTTCTGCCAGCGCCGCCCATTTCAGGCTGGTGGCGCTGGCCGAAAGGCCGCTGGAGGCCGGAATGGGCGGAAAATTAGGCGGGGCGGCGTTCATGGCCGCAGCGATAACGGTGCTATGGTTGAAAAACGGTTAGCGCGCCCCGCCGGGCTGCGGTCAGATGGGCCTCAGTTGCCTTCCACCGGGGGGCCGAACGGATCGTCAGCCGATCCTTCCAGGTCCAGCTCGATATTGGCGCCGCCTTCTTCAGACGTCAGGCGGTTGTTTTCCTCGCACACGTACTCGCGGATTTCCCAGGTCTTCTCGCGCTTGAAGGCCAGTTCCTGCACGTACGGTTCGGTCAGCACGTCGGGATCGGTGATGGTGGTGGTGATCCGCAGCAAATCCGGCGTTTCCAGCCAGATCCGTTCGTGGATTTTCATCTTTTCGCCGTGCGGGATGCCGTTGGCGATTTCCACCACCGGGCTGAAGCCGACAGTATCGACTTCCAGCGCATCACCATCCCAGCGGCCCACCGACGTGCCGTTGAACAGGAAATCGGGATCATCGGGGACCGCCCGCCCATCGGTATAGATGCGCCGGGCCTGGGAATAGGTTTCCGCAAACATCGTCACCCGGCCCGGGGTGAACAGGAATTCGATCGGATAGGGCTGGCGCATGATCTGCGGCATCCCCGGCGGGATGCAGTGGACTTGCTTGAACTGGTCCACCCCTTCGGCTGCTTGTTTGGCGCGGAAGGCGTCCAGTTTGGCCTGGGCGGGGGGGGTCAGCTTGGGTTCGGCAGCGCGGCGGCCGCCAGTGGCCGCAAACAGCGATGACCAGTCCGGACCCCAGACGCCGTTGAAATCAGGCAGCCGTTCCAGCTCGGTATAACCA
>JBARAF010000329.1:0-2382 GCA_049791695.1 Croceibacterium sp. | reverse complement strand
TCGGCCGGGGCCAGCAGCGCTTCCAGCAAGCGGGCATGATCCTGCGCGCGGATTGCTTCTGGCGTCGGTGCGTCGATCCATTCGGCTTCGATGCGCGCGCCGCGCAGCATCATTTCCACCCGGCGGCGGCGCGGATAGGGGACCACCAGCACGGCAGTGCCCTTCTTGCCCGCACGGCCGGTACGGCCGGAACGGTGCTGCAGCGTTTCCGCATCGCGCGGGATTTCCACGTGAACCACCAGGCTCAGCGTCGGCAGATCGATGCCGCGCGCGGCCACGTCAGTCGCCACGCACACCCGGGCACGGCGATCGCGCAGCGCCTGCAGCGCCTGGTTGCGTTCGGACTGGGAGTGTTCGCCCGACAGCGCCACCACGCCAAAGCCGCGTTCCTGCAAGGTCGCGTGCAAACGGCGGACGTTTTCACGCGTGGCGCAGAACAGCATCGCCGTTTCCGCTTCGTGGAAACGCAGCAGGTTGACCACCGCGCTTTCGATTTCCGACGGGCTGACGGTCATCGCCTGATAGGCAATGTCGCCATGGCCGCGATCGGCGCCCACGGTGGAAATGCGTAAGGCATCCTTCTGGTACCGGCGGGCCAGCTGCACAATCGGCGGCGGCATGGTGGCCGAAAACAGCAGGGTGCGGCGGCCTTCCGGCGTGGCGTCGAGGATTTCTTCCAGATCGTCGCGGAAGCCCATGTCGAGCATTTCGTCCGCTTCATCGAGCACGATTGCGCGCAGGCCCGACAGGTCGAGCGCGCCGCGTTCCAGGTGGTCGCGCAGGCGGCCCGGCGTACCAACCACGATCTGCGGGCCACCGGCCAGGAAACGGCGTTCCTTGCTGGCGTCCATCCCGCCAACGCAGGTGGCCACGCGGGCACCGGCCTTGCCATAGATCCACACCAGTTCGCGGCTGACCTGCAAGGCCAGTTCGCGGGTGGGGGCGATGACCAGGGCCAGCGGCTGGCCGGGCATTTCGGCCATGCCATCGGGGCGCAACAGCTCGCCGGCCATGGCCATGCCGAAGGCAACGGTCTTGCCGCTGCCGGTCTGCGCGGAAACGATCAGATCGCGCCCCGCAGCATCGGATTCGAGCACGGCGGCCTGTACGGGGGTGGGTTCAGCATAGCCGCGCGCTTCGAGCGCCTCGGCGAGGATCGACGGGAGATTCAAAAAGGGCATTGGGCTCCATAGGCGAAAGTGCGCAAATGAACAGGGGCAAGGCGAAAATCGCCGACTGGCCAATCGGGCCGCGGATTGTCTATGACGGTATCAAACAAGCGGGGCCGATGGGGAAAGTCAGATGATCATCGCGGATCAGGGCGCGCAGGCGCGGTACAGCGGGGTGGCGATTGCGCTGCATTGGGTACTGGCGCTGACGCTCGCCTTCCAGCTGGCGCTCGGTTTTGCGATGCCGCGCGATGCCAGTGGTTTCGCCCTGTTCCAGCTGCACAAGTCGGTCGGGATCACCGTGCTGGTGCTGACTTTGGTGCGGATTGGCTGGCGGATCGTGAAGAAGCCACCGCCCGCTGTCGAAGGTGGCCTGGGCGGGTTCGTGGCCAAGGCGGTGCACGTGCTGCTGTACGTCTTCATGATCGGTGCCCCGCTGACCGGCTGGGCGCTGGTTTCGACGGCGGAGATCAAGGCCCCGACCGTGCTGTTCGGCACCCTGCCCTGGCCGCATCTGCCCCTGCCCGACAGCCTGGGCGAACCGATGGAAGAAGGGCACGAACTGCTCGCCTGGCTCGGTATTGCGCTGATCGTGCTGCACATCCTGGGCGCGCTGCGGCACCAGTTCCTGATTCGCGACAACCTGATGCGGCGGATGAGCCCCGGCGGTGTCGCCGCGCTGGGCGCTCTGCTGGGCCTTGGCGTGCTGGCGGTATATTTCGGCACCGGGATGACCATTGCCAGCCAGGTCGTGGCCAATGGCGGTTACAAGGCCGAGCCGGGCGAGGCCGAGCCGCTGGCTGCCGCCACGCCGGCAGAGGCCACTGCCACCCCGACCGAAGAAGCCACGGCCGAAGCCACCGAAACCCCGGCTGCCGAGGAAACCCCGGCCGGCCCGCCGCCCACTTGGACGATCCGCCCGGGTGGCCGCCTGTCGTTCAGCGTCGGCAACGGTGCGGAAGGGCTGCGCGGCAGTTTCTCCGACTGGAGCGGGGCGATCAAGTTCGACCCGGAACACCCGGACAACGCGCCCGACATCCGCATTTCGGTGAAGCTGGCCAGCGCCAACATGGGTGACGCAACGCAGGACGGGATGCTGCAGGACGGTGAGTTCTTCGCCACCAGCGCCAACCCGGTGGCGACGTTCCGCAGCACCTCGGTCGAACAGACCGGCCCGGGCCGCTACCGCGCGCGCGGCACCCTGAGCCTGAAG
>JBARAF010000328.1:0-20914 GCA_049791695.1 Croceibacterium sp. | reverse complement strand
GCGCAGAGCATTGCCGGGTTGAATTGCCAGGTGGTTGCGGGCGGGGCCAACAACCAGCTCGCCACCCGGGCTGACGGTGCCTTGCTGGCCGCCAAAGGCATCCTCTATGCCCCCGATTATGTCATCAATGCCGGCGGGATCATCAACGTCAGCCTCGAATACCTCGCCCGTCAAAAGGGGCAGGATTTCGACCTCGATGATGTGAACGCCCGGATCGCGGAAATCCCCGCTCGGCTGGTTTCCATCTGGCAGGAAAGCGAAGCCACCGGCGACAGTGCCGACGTGGTGGCCGACCGGATGGCCCAGAAACTGATTGGACGCTGATAGGTCGCTGACAGGACGCTGACAAGGCGGCGGAGTTTGCGCGGCGCGCGTTGACTCTGCCCTTGCGGGGCGCGGCGGCAACTGCCAAAGCGACCCGCGATAGGGCAATTGATCCATGCACGGCTTCGCCAATCCTGCTCGCTTTCTGCGCATTGCCCGCTGGCTCACCCCGCTGTTGCTGGTGAGCGGCTTGCTGCTGGCCACCGCAACCATCATTTACGGCCTGTTTTTCGCCCCGGCCGAACGGCTGCAGGGGGAAACGGTGCGGATCGTGTTCCTGCACGTGCCGGCGGTATGGCTGGGCATGGCCGGCTGGACCTCGATTGCGATTGCCAGCCTGGTCGAACTGGTCTGGCGCCACCCGCTGGCCGGAATCGCCGCACGGGCCAGTGCGGTACCGGGCGCGTTCTTCACGGCGATGGGCCTGCTGACCGGATCCATCTGGGGCCGCCCTGCCTGGGGCACCTGGTGGGTGTGGGACGGGCGGCTGACCAGCTTCCTGGTGCTGCTGTTCCTTTATTTCGGCTACATTGCACTGGCCGGCGCAGTCAGCCGCGAAGGCGGTTCCAGCCGTATCCCGGCGCTGTTCGGGCTTGTCGGCGCGGTCAACATTCCGATCATCCATTTTTCCGTCACCTGGTGGAATTCGCTGCACCAGCCGCCCAGCATCACCGCTGGCAAAAGCGCAATGTCCGCGGAATTCCTGTCGGGTGTGCTGGTCGGCGCGATCGCTTTCTCGCTGATTTTCGGCGGGGTCGTGCTGGCCCGGATGCGGGCATTGCTGGCCGACGTTCAGGCAGAGGCGCGCCTGCGCCGGATGGCGGAAGGGTTCTGAAATGCCAGCCGAAACGATCATGCGCGAATCGCTCGACCACTGGGCCTATGTCACCGCGGGCTATTCCGTGGTGATTATCGGCACCCTGGCGCTGGTGGCGTGGAGCTGGCTGTCGATGAAGGCGGCCGAACGCCGCCGTGATGAAAGCCGCCGCAAATGAACACGGGATTGAAGGCGAAGCACCAGCGGCTGGTGCTGGTCTTGCTGGCGCTCGCCGCGCTGATCGGTGCCGCGTTGCTGGCCGCCTGGGCCCTGCGCAGTCAGGCGAGCTATTTCTACGTGCCGAGCGACATGGTCGCCAATCCGCCCGAAGCCGGGCAGGCCGTGCGCCTGGGCGGCATGGTGGAAGCAGGCTCGCTTAAAACTGCGGCTGACGGGGTTACCGTCAATTTCGTGGTCGGCGATGGCAAGGCACGGGTGCCGGTTACCTATACCGGGATCGTGCCCGACCTGTTTACCGAAGGTTCGGGCGTGGTGGCAGAGGGCGCATTGCAGCCGGGCGGTACGTTCAAGGCTGATAACCTGCTGGCCAAGCACGATGAAAACTACATGCCGCGCGAACTGGAGGACATGTCTTCCGAACAGGCGCGGCAGACCGTGGCGGAAACTCAATGATCGCAGAACTGGGCCTGGCCGCGCTGTGGCTGGCTGCCGCGCTGGCGGCGCTGCAATTGTTGGCCGGCATCGTGGCCGTGCGCCACGAAGGCGTCTCGCTGACCACGCTGGTACGCCCGGTGGCAGTGGTACAGGCCTTGCTGGCGGCGCTGTCGTTCCTGGCGCTGATCTGGCTGTTTGCGCACACCGACCTGTCGGTTGCGCTGGTGGCCAGCAATTCCCACTCTGAAAAGCCGCTGATCTTCAAGATCGCCGGGGCCTGGGGCAACCACGAAGGCTCGATGTTGCTGTGGGTCACCGTGATGGCAGTGGCTGGCGGCCTGATCGCCCTGGTTGAACGGCGCCTGCCGGAAAAGACCATGCTGGCCACTCTGGCAGCGCAGGCCTTTGTCGGGCTCGGCTTCTATGCCTTCCTGCTGTTCAGTTCCAACCCGTTCGCCCGCAGCAACCCGGTGCCGGCTGATGGGGCTGGGCTGAACCCGCTGCTGCAGGACATCGGGCTCGCGTTCCACCCGCCCACGCTTTACTTCGGCTATGTCGGGCTTTCGGTTGCTTTCAGTTTCGCCGTGGGTGCGCTGGTGACGCGGCAGGTGACGCCGGAATTTGCCCGCGCGATGCGTCCCTGGGTGCTGGGCGCGTGGATTTTCCTGACGCTGGGGATCACCGCCGGTTCTTACTGGGCCTATTATGAACTTGGCTGGGGCGGCTGGTGGTTCTGGGACCCGGTCGAAAATGCCAGCCTGATGCCCTGGCTGGCGGCAACCGCGCTGCTCCATTCCGCCAGCGTGCTGGCCGCGCGCGATGCCTTGCGCGCCTGGACGATCATGCTGGGAGTGGTCGCTTTCTCGATGTCGATGATCGGGACGTTCCTGGTCCGGTCGGGCATTCTCACCAGCGTCCATGCCTTTGCGGTCGATCCGGAACGGGGCAGCTTCATCCTGGCGCTGCTGGCGATCTACATCGGCGGTGCGATGCTGCTGTTCGCCCTGCGCGCCAGCACTGTGGCCGAAGGCGAGCGGTTTTCCGTGATGAGCCGCGAAGGCGCGCTGGTGGTCAACAACGTCGCGCTGTCCGCCATTCTCGGCATCGTCCTGCTCGGCACATTGTACCCGCTGCTGACCGAAGCGTTCGACATCAAGGTTTCCGTGGGCCCGCCCTATTTCAACCCGGTCGGCGCGATCTTCTTCCTGCCGATGCTGGCGGTGCTGGCGGTTGGCCCGCTGCTGCGCTGGCGGCGGGATTCCTTTGCCCGTATCCGCTTGCCGGTAATTGCGGTTGCCGTGGTTGGCGTGGTGGTGCTGCTGGCCGTGTGGCTGCTGGCCGGAATTGCGATCCTGCCGTTGCTGGGCATGGCGCTGGCCGCAGCGGTGGCCGTGGGCAGCTTGTTGCCGCTGCTCGGTCGATCGCTGCGCCGCCTGCCTCTGGCAACCTGGGGCATGGTCGTGGCCCATTTCGGCATCGCTGTCGGCCTGTTCGGCATGGCGGCGGACAGCGCTTTCAGCCAGGAAAAGCTGGTTGCCGCCCGCGTGGGTGAAACGGTGGCCGATGGCCCCTGGCGGATCACGCTGCATTCTGTCGAACCGGTGGCCGGCCCCAACTGGACCGCGCTGGAAGCGACGATGGAAGCGAGTTACAAGGGCTCCAGCCCGGCCGTGATCCACCCGCAGGCGCGGAGCTGGTGGTCCCCGCCGCAGACCACCACCGAAAGCGCCTTGCTGACCCGCTGGAATGGCCAGCTGTACGCCGTTGTCGGCGGTGCAGCCGAAGGCGGCCGCTGGCAGTTGCGCCTGTGGTGGAAGCCGTTTGTGACCTGGATCTGGTATGGCGGCCTGCTGATTGCGTTGGGCGGCTTGCTGGCCCTGATCGGGCGCGTCACGAGTGACCTGAAGCGCCGCAGCGCCCGCACACAGGGTGATGCCCGCCGCCAGCGCGTGGCAGACTGGAAAGCGTCATGACCCGGCTGCGCCTGTTCCTGTGGGCCGGCATCAGCGTCACCGTCGCGCTGCTCGGCCTGTTCGCTTTTCAGCTTTCGCGGCCGAAGGATGAATTTGTCGCAAGCACGATGATCGGCCAGCCGGTCCCTGCGTTCAACTTGCCCGCTGCCAGCCCTGACCGACCCGGCCTGTCCAGCGCCGATCTGGCGGACGGCAAGCCGAAACTGCTGAACATCTTCGCCAGCTGGTGCATCCCCTGCGCAGCAGAAGCGCCGCAGCTGGCGGCATTGGAACAGCAAGGCGCCGTGATCGTCTCCGTCGCCATTCGCGACAAGCCGGAAGACGTGGCCGCATTCCTCGCCCGTTATGGCAATCCCTACAGCCGCATTGGCAAGGACGACATCAGCGAAGTGCAGCTGGCCATTGGATCGTCAGGCGTGCCGGAAACCTTCGTTGTCGATGGCAAGGGCGTGATCCGTTACCAGCACATTGGCGATATCCGCGATGTGGATGTGCCCATGCTGCTGGAGGAACTGCGCAAGGCAGGGGGAGGCGGCGCATGATCGCGCGGCTGATCCTGGTGCTGGCGCTGCTGTTCGCGCCGCTGGGCGTGGCGGCGCAGGATTCGCTGCCGCCCGCGCCCTATGCCTATCGCCAGCTGGATGATCCGGCTCTGGAAGCCAAGGCGCAAGGCCTGATGGAAACCCTGCGCTGCCTGAAATGCCAGAGCCAGTCGATTGCCGACAGCGATGCGCCGATGGCCGGCGACATGCGTCATCAGGTGCGCACGAAAATTGCTGCCGGGGAAGATCCCGAAGCAGTGCGGCAGTGGCTGATTGACCGGTATGGCGATTACGTCAGCTACAAGCCGGAAGTGAGTGCGACCACCTGGCCGCTGTTTGCGATTCCGGCCTTGCTGGTGCTGCTGGCCCTGTTTGTCATTCGCGGCCGGTTGAAGCGCCAGCCGAAGGGAGCCGAGCAATGACCTGGATTCTGGCCATTGGCCTGGCGCTGGTCGCCTTTGCGGTCATGGCGTTTATCTTCCGCCTGCCGCGCGCCACCTGGACCACAGCGCTGGCGGCACTGGCACTTGGCCTGACCGGTTATGCCACCCAGGCGAGCCCCGGCATGCCCGGAGCGCCCAAGGCGGGCCGGGTCGATGGCACGCAGTCCGAATGGCCGCTGATCGATGCCCGCAAGGAACTGGTTGCGGAGGATCGCCGGTCGGATAATCCGAAGATGATCACCGCCGATGCGCTGGCTCGCCGCGGGCAATATGCCAATGCGGCGGCCATGCTGCGCGGTGCAGTCAACGATAATCCGCGTGATGCGGAGGCCTGGCTGGCCCTGGGCACCGTGTTGGTTGAGCACGCCGATGGCGCGCTGACGGAACCGGCGCTCTACGCCTGGCGCAAGTCGGCAGAGGTTGATCCCGCGTCGCTCGGCCCCGGCTATTTCCTCGGCCTTGCGATGTTGCGGCAGGGGCGGTTTGACGAAGGGTACGAAGCCTGGCGCGCCACGCTGGCCACAACCCCCGCCGATGCCGTTGGCCGCCCGGTGGTGGAAGAACGCTATGCCAGGCTGGGTGAATTGCTAAAGCAGGCAGGCCTGCTGCAGCAACAGCAGCAGCAGGTTCCTGCCACGGCATCCGGGCCGGCGGCGCAATAGGGTCGATTGCCGGGGGCATAGGGCACTGCTAAGCGCCCGCAACCGATGTGCCTGAGTCGGCCGATTGACGTCACTGGCCCGGCACTACAAGGGGGCATAATTCCCGATGAGCCACGTTCACGAAGAACAGAATACCGCCGCCAAGGTGAAGCTGGCGATCGGGGCCATCGGCGTCGTATTCGGCGACATCGGTACCAGCCCGCTTTACGCGTTCCGCGAAACCTTCGCCTCGCACCACGGGGCGCCGGGTATTCAGGTCGATCCGGTCCACATCCACGGCGTGCTGAGCCTGGTTTTCTGGTCGATGATGATCGTGGTGACGTTCAAATACGTCCTCACCATCATGAAAGCGGACAACAAGGGCGAAGGCGGCAGCCTGGCCTTGCTGGCGCTGATCAACCGCAAATCGGAAAACGCCCGCTGGACCGGGCCGTTTATCCTGCTGGGGGTGTTCGCAACGGCGCTGTTTTACGGCGATTCGATGATCACCCCGGCGATGTCGGTGCTGTCGGCCACTGAAGGCCTGCAGTACGTCCATCCTGGTTTCGACAAGTGGATCGTGCCGATTGCGGTGGCGATCCTGTTTGGCCTGTTCGCGATTCAGTCGCGCGGGACGGAAAAGGTCGGCCGGATGTTCGGCCCGATCATGTTGGTCTATTTTGCCGTGCTGGCAACGCTGGGCGTTTTCCACATGGCAGCGATGCCCATGATCGTGCTGGAAACGATCAATCCGCTCAATGCGGTGAACTTCTTCGTCACCGATGGTTTCCGCGCTTTCGTTGCGATGGGCAGCGTGGTGCTGGCAGTGACCGGGGCCGAGGCGCTCTATGCCGACATGGGCCACTTTGGCCGCAAGCCGATTGGCGTCAGCTGGCTGACTTTCGTACTGCCCGCGTTGATGCTCAATTACATGGGGCAGGGCGCGATGGTGCTGTCGCTTGATCCCGCCGGTGCAGCCGCGGTGATCAAGGATCCGTTCTTCCTGATGATCCCCGACATGGTGCGGGTGCCGGTGGTGATCCTGGCCCTGCTGGCCACCATCATCGCCAGCCAGGCCGTGATTTCGGGGGCATTCTCGCTCACCCAGCAGGCAATCCAGCTCGGTTTCATGCCGCGCATGGAAATCAAGCATACCAGCGCCGATGCGGCGGGGCAGATCTACATCCCGGCGGTCAACTGGGGCCTGATGGTGATGGTGCTGCTGCTGGTGCTGTTCTTCCGCTCCTCCAGCAACCTGGCCGCAGCTTACGGCATTGCGGTTACCGGGGCGATGCTGATCGATACGCTGCTGATGGCGGCGGTGCTGATCAGCCTGTGGAACTGGCCGCTGTGGCGCGCCCTGCCGCTGGTCGCTGCGTTCATCGTGGTCGACATGGCCTACCTCGGCGCGAACCTGATCAAGGTGCCCGATGGCGGCTGGGTGCCGCTGCTGATCGGCTTTGCCATCTTCACCTTGCTCACCACCTGGTCCCGCGGGCGGGCGCTGATGCGGGCGAACATGGCCGAAGGTTCGATCCCGATCGAGATTTTCGCCAAGAGCGCCCATTCCAGCGCGGCGCGGGTGCCGGGCACGGCGATCTTCATGGCATCGTCCAGCAGCGGGGTTCCTTCCGCGCTGCTGCACAATATCAAGCATAACAAGGTGCTGCACGAACGGGTGGTGATCCTGACCGTGCAGATCCAGGACGTGCCCTATGTCTATACCGAAAGCCGGGCCGAGCTGGCGGACCTGGGTGGGGGCTTCTACCGATTGCTGCTGCGCTATGGCTTCCTGGAAGAAACGGACATTCCGGCCGCGCTGCTGGCAGTGAATGGCTGCGGCACGAAGTTTGACATGATGCACACCAGCTTCTTCCTGTCACGGCAGACGCTGCTGCCGTCATCGAAGCCGGGCATGGCGATCTGGCGGGAAAAACTGTTTGCCTGGATGCTGCGCAATGCGGCCAGCGCGATGGCGTTCTTCCGCCTGCCGACCAACCGTGTGGTCGAGCTGGGCAGCCAGGTGGAGATCTAGGCGATGACGCTGCAATCGACTGCCGCAGCCATCAACTGGCGTCTGCTCGGCTGGGGCGGGGCAGCTTTGCTGTTGCTGCTGCCGGCAGCCGCGATGGCGTTCACGCCTGAAATGAACTGGGGGCCGGGCGATTTCCTGGCCTTTGCCGGCCTGTTGCTGGGGGCAGGTGCCGGGCTGGAACTGACGCTGAGCAGTCGCGGTTCGCCCATGCGCCGGGCCATTGCCGCGGGTGCGGTATTGGCCCTGGCCTTGCTTGTTTGGGCCGAACTGGCAGTCGGGATTTTCTAGGCCCGCCGCACCGCTTATTCCGTCGGCGGGTTTTCGATCACTTCGGCCTTGTCTTCCACCGCCAGCCCGTGCCGCATCAGCATCGGCAGGTTGGCGAAGGTGAACAGGAAGCTCAGCGGCATGAACACCCACAGCTTCGAGGCCAGCCAGGCTTCGAAGCTGAGCGTGTGGGCCAGCACTTCATTCAGCACGGCCAGGGCGACGAAGAACAGGCCCCAGTTGCGCGACAGCAGCAGCCAGCCGCGATCATTCAGGCCGTCAAAGGCGGTTTCCAGCAGCACCTTCAACAGTGCCTTGCCCATCAGCCAGCCACCAATCAGCGCCACCGCGAACAGGCTGTAGATCAGCGTCGGCTTGCGTTCGATGTACCAGGGATCGCCGGTGTAGATAGTAAACGCGCCAAAGCCGACGACGAGGGCCGTCGACAGCCACAGTATCGGCGAAACCCGCCCCAGCCGCCATTTGGAAATCACCAGCGCCAACACCGATGCGGCGATGAAGGCCCCGGTGCTGCGGATAACCGCGCCGATTTCCAGCGCGATGTTGGTCTCTTCCGGGCGGAAGATGCGATAGGTCACGAAGAACACCAGCAGCGGGCCGTAATCGACCAGCAGGTTGACCCAGCCGCTCTTGGCCTTCTTCGGTGCTGCTTTGGTCATCAGGCCACCCCTGCAATCACGCGCGCGACAAGGTCTGGATCGAAGGGGCGCAAATCGTCGATCTTTTCGCCCACGCCGATCGCGTGGATCGGCAGGCCGTATTGTTCGGCCGCAGCCACCAGCACGCCGCCGCGCGCGGTGCCATCCAGCTTGGTCATGATCAGGCCGGTCACCCCGGCCACTTCCTTGAACACGTCGATCTGCGCCAGCGCATTCTGGCCATTGGTGGCATCCAGCACCAGGACCACGTCATGCGGGGCTTCGGGATTGAGACGGCCGAGGACGCGGCGGATCTTGGCCAGTTCGTCCATCAGTTCGCGCTTGTTCTGCAAGCGGCCCGCCGTATCCACGATCAGCGCGTCGATCCCGGTGTCAGTCGCCTGCTTGACCGCGTCGAATACGATACTGGCCGGATCGCCGCCTTCCGGCCCGCGTACCAGCGGTACGCCGATCCGTTCCGCCCAGACAGCCAGCTGGCCGATGGCGGCGGCGCGGAAGGTATCGCCCGCGGCCAGCATCACGCCGTAATCGTCTTCCTTGAACAGGTTGGCCAGCTTGGCGATAGTGGTCGTCTTGCCGCTGCCGTTGACGCCGATCACCAGGATCACCTGGGGGCGGGGGAAAGCCGTCACTTCCAGCGGTTTGGCCACAGGGCGCAGGATCGCGGCGATTTCTTCCGCCACGGCCTCTTTCAGCTCACGCTCGGTGATCGCCAGGCCGAACCGCTTTTCCGCCAGCTTGGCGCGGATGCGCGCGGCGGCGCTGGGGCCAAGGTCGGACAGGATCAGCGCGTCTTCCACCTGGTCCAGCGTCGCGTCGTCCAGTTTTGCCGAACCGACAACGCCGGCCAGCGGCGCGGTCAGGTTTTCCGCCAGGCGTTCGGAGGTCTTGCGGAAGCCGCCGAAGAGGCGATCGGTCCAGCTCATCGCAACAGGCCTTCTTCGAGTCTTGTGGGGGTCAGGGTCAGCACGGTGCCCGCCGCAGTACCTTGCGGTACGTCGACACGGGCGTAAGTTTCGGAATAGCCGGTGCCATCGCGTTCGGCCAGCACGCTGAGCGGTTGGCCCACCAGCCCGCGCAGCCAGCTGTCACGCAAATCGGCAACGTCGGCGCGCAATTCAGCGGCGCGATGCTTGATGGTTGCCCGGTCCACTTGCGGCATCCGCGCTGCGGGTGTGCCGGGGCGGGGGGAATAAGGAAACACGTGGCCGTGCACGATCCCAAGCTCGCGGATGATCGAGCGGTTGGCCAGATGCATCGCGTCATCCTCGGTCGGAAAACCGGCGATCAGATCCGCCCCCACGGCCATGTCCGGCCGCAGGGCGCGCAGGCGCGTGACCAGGTCAATCGCCTGGGCGCGGCTGTGGCGGCGCTTCATCCGCTTCAGGATCAGGTCGTGACCATGCTGCAAGGACAAGTGCAAATGCGGCATCAGCCGCGGTTCGTGGGCCAGCAGTTCGAACAGTTCGGCGTCAATCTCGACCCCGTCGAGGGAAGACAACCGCAAGCGGCGCAAGTGCGGCAGGGCATCGAGGATGGCCCGGACCAGTGCACCGAGCCGGGGGGATCCGGGCAGATCCTGGCCCCAACTGGTGACATCGACCCCGGTCAGCACCACTTCAGGTGCCCCAGTTACCAGGTGCCGTTCAATTTCCGCCACGACGTGCGGCACGGTCAGTGACCGGCTGGGGCCGCGCCCCTGCGGGATCACGCAGAAGGTGCAGGCATGGTCGCACCCGTTCTGCACCGCCACGAAAGCGCGGGTGTGCGCAGAAGGTACGGCTACGATCCGGTCGGGCACATTCCACGCACGGGCGTCCAGCTTGGCGGCATTGGGCACCAGTCCGTCCACTTCCGGCATGGCGGCCAGTTGTTCGCGTTCAATATCGGCGGCGCAGCCGGTCACCAGCAGCCGCGCATCGGGCCGGTCGCGGCGCAGGCGGCGGATCGCCCGGCGGGTATCGCGCACGGCCTGTTCGGTGACAGCGCAGCTGTTGACCACCACGGTGTTCGCTTCCCCGGCCAGCAAGGCGCGGATCTGCTCGCTTTCCGCGATGTTGAGCCGGCACCCGAGAGATACGACTTCCGCCCGGCTTGCGCTCACGCGAAATGATCCCATTCAAAAGTGCCGCGAAAGCTTTCTTCGGCCGGGCCGGTCATGGTGATCCGGTCATCCGCGCCCCATTCGATGACCAGGTCACCGCCGGGCAGGGTCACGGTCACCCGCCGGTCCACCAGTTTGCGGCGCATCGCGCAGACTGCGGTGGCACAGGCCCCGGTTCCGCAAGCGCGGGTCAGGCCCGCACCGCGTTCCCACACCCGCAGGCGCAGTGCATCGCGGGCAGTGATGGTGGCGACGTTGACGTTGATCCGTTCCGGAAACAGCGGATCATGTTCGATCAGCGGGCCGAGCCGGTCCAGCTCCACCGCGTCAGCATCGGGCACGAAGAACACCACGTGCGGATTGCCGACATTGGCGGCGGCAGGGCCATCCAGGTCTTCCCACCCGACCGGCATGGTCAGGGTATCCAGTGGATAGGCCAGCGGGATCGCGTCCCAATCGAACCGGGGGCTGCCCATGTCCACCGCGATTCCGGCCGCATCCGGGCGCACGGCGATGATCCCGCCCAGTGTCTCGACTTGCGCCGGTGCGCCGTGCAGCAGGCCGATGGCGCGGCTGGCATTGCCGCAGCTTTCCACCCGGCCACCGTCGGAATTGTAGAAATGAGCGGCAAAATCCGCATTTTCGGACGGCAGCAGCAGCACCAGCTGGTCACATCCGATACCCGTCCGCCGGTCGGCCAGGGCGCGGGCGAAAGTTTCCGTCACCGGGGGCAGGGCATGGGCGCGTGCGTCGAGCACGACGAAGTCGTTACCCAGGCCATGCATCTTGATGAATTGCGTGCGCATTGCACCTGCCACCTAGGGCCGACGCGCCCTTACCGCAATGGGCAGGGATCAGCCCGCCTTGCGCTGGTCCGCTGCGGCAACCGATGCCTTGCCAGCCAGCATGTCCAGCCCGGCCAGCCGTTCCGGGTGGTGGCGGCATCTTCCGGCTGGCCATAGAGATAGCCCTGGCCCTTGAATTCGCCGATCCCGCGCAGGGCTTTCAGCACTTCGGGCGATTCCACGCCTTCAGCGGTCACCGGCAGGTTCAATCCCTTGCCCAGTGCGACGATGGCGTTGATCAGTTCACTGGTGCCATCTTTCGCCAGTTCGGCCACGAAACTGCGGTCAATCTTGATCCGGTCGAAGGGCAGGGACCGCAGCTGTGACAGGCTGGAATAGCCGGTGCCGAAATCGTCCAGGCTGATGCGGATGCCCTGGTTTTTCAGGCTGGTTACGATGGACCGCACGGCGCTCAGGTTCAGGTGCAGGCAGCTTTCGGTTATCTCGATTTCCAGCCGCTGGGCGGGGAACCCGGTTTCAGCCAGCAGCTTCAGCAGCTTTTGTGCAAACCACGGGTCACGCAGTTGCAGCGGGGAAATATTGACCGACAGGGTCAGCCGCGGATCCCAATCGCGCGCGTCCAGAAAGGCCTGACGGATCAGCACCTCCGACAGTTGCGCGATCAGGTCGATATCTTCCGCCACCGGAATGAACACTTCGGGGCTGATCGTCCCGTATGTCGCCGAATGCCAGCGGGCGAGCATTTCAAACCCGGCCAGTTGTCCCGTCTCCAGGTCCACCTGCTGTTCGTAATATGGCACGAATTCGCCTGCCGGAATGCCGGCGCGCATGGCGGCTTCCAGCCCGTGGCGGAAACGCAGTTCGTCTTCCATCTGCGGCCTGAACCAGGCGAAGCGGTTCCGCCCGCCCTTCTTGGCGTGGTACATGGCGATGTCCGCCTGGTGGACCAGCCTTTCACTGTCGCCCGCTTCCGCCGCGTGGTTGTCCCACAGGGCGATTCCGACCGACACGGAGGTTTCCAGGCTGACGCCATCAATGACGATCGGTTGTGAAACGGCATCGACCAGCCGGGTGGCGAATATTTCCACCGCATCCACATCGCCGCGCTCACAGGGGAAACAGCAAGCGAATTCATCTCCGCCGATGCGGGCCAGCACTCCGCCGGGGCCTTGCTCCTGCGCCATGCGGCGGGCAATTTCCGCCAGCACCTGATCACCCAGGCCATGCCCGCGCACGTCGTTGATTTGCTTGAAATTGTCGAGATCCAGCATCAGCACGGCCAGATCGCGCCCTTGTATCGCGGCTTTTTCGCACGCGGCGCGCAGGGCAGGCAGGCCACTGCGGCGGTTGAGGCAATGGGTCAGGGGATCGCGTTCTGCCAGTTCCCGCGCATGGTTTTCCGCCACTTTGCGTTCGGCCATTTCGTGGTGCAGATCGGAATAGCGACGCCAGCCGAATATCAGCAGGGCGATGTTGAGCAGCACGGCATTGGTCAGCATCATGTCGGGCGCCGGACCACCCTGGAATGCGAACCGGACGATCTTGGGCATCAGCGAACCGGCGGTGCCAACAAGCAGGATGATCGCTGAAACCGCCACGCCCAGCGTGATGATGTCGCGTTCCATCCTGGCCAGTCTCGCGGGACGTGAAATACGGTCCTCCTGCGATTGGTGCTGCACGCAATGGTCCCCCGGTTGGTTACACCTCCTCGCAGGTCATGCTCAATTTTCCGTTAATTGCCGCCAGCCTTTTGCATCGCTAGGGCAGCAGCGATGGAGGAACAGATGGAACATGGGGCTTCGGCCAAGCGGTGCTGGCTGGTGAAATCGGAACCGGCTGCCTATTCGTGGGATGACCTAGTGCGTGATGGGGAAACGCTGTGGGACGGGGTCCGCAACCACCGTGCCGCCAATAACCTGCGCACGATGCAGGTGGGCGACCGGGCGTTCTTCTACCATTCCGTGACGGGCAAGGAGATTGTCGGCGTGGCCGAAATCAGCGCCGCCGGGCTGACCGATCCGAAAGATCCGGAAGGCAAGTGGGCGGCGGTCAAACTCAGGCCTGTCGCCGCCTTCAAACGCCCGGTCACCCTGGGGGAGATCAAGGCGGATGCGCGGCTGAAGGATATCGAACTGGTCCGCCTGTCGCGTTTGTCGGTGGCCGAAATCACTCCGGCTGAATGGGCCACCGTCTCGGCGCTGGGCGAAGGCTGACACCGGAACTGCAACGCCCACCCATCATTGACAGGACAAGAGCAGCGCAATCTGCGCTGCACCTGACAAAGGAGAGCTGTGATGGGCGAACTGAGCGACAAGGCCAAAGGCATTGCCAACGAAGTGGCCGGCAATGTGAAGCAGGCTTCCGACAATCCTGGAACCCGCGCCGAAGGCCGCAGGCAGGAACGCAAGGGCGAAGCCCAGAACGTGGCCGGCAGCGTGAAGGGTGCGCTGGGCGACAAGATCTGACCCTGCCAAACACGATTTTCGAGGGCCGCGCGGGGTAACCTGCGCGGCCCTTTTGCTGTCAGCTGGCGGGGCCGCCGCGGGCTTGCAGGGTGCTCAGTTTTAGGCCGCTGGCGGCAAGCTGTTCCAGATCCGTCAGGCAATGGATCAGCCGCAGCCCTTTCAGCGGCAGGGCCGTGGCCAGCGCCTCGGCAAATTGCGCGGTGGTTTCCACACGCGTGGACCATGCCCCGAACGCTGCGCCCAGCGCCGCGAAATGGGGGTTGGCGAGCTGAGTTGCGGAAATGCGGCCCGGGTATTCGCGTTCCTGGTGCATCCGGATCGTGCCATAGGCGCCATTGTCCATCACCAGCACCAGCAGGTTGATGCCGTATTGCGCGGCGGTGGCCAATTCCTGCGCGTTCATCAGGAAGTCGCCGTCGCCCGCCACGGCCAGCACACACCGGTCCGGATGCCGCAGTGCCGCCGCCACGGCGGCAGGTAGGCCATAACCCATCGCCCCAGAGGTGGGCGCGAGTTGTGAAGGCGTGCCGTAGTAGCGCCAGTACCGGTGCCACCAGCCGGAAAAATTGCCCGCCCCGTTGCAGATGATGGCATCGCCGGGCAGCAGGGCGCGGGCCGTCGCCATGCAGGCACCCATGTCCAGCGTGAAGTACCGGTCCGCCACGGGGGTGGACCAGTCCAGCCATTCGCCATGGGCCAGGCCACCGGCGTCGAAGGAAATCAGGTCCGGATCATCCCACAGCATGGCGCTTTCCGCGAACTCGCCGGGATCTGCGCAAATCGCAAGGTCAGTGCGATAGACGCGGTTCAGTTCTTCCGGATCCGGGTGGACATGAACCAGCAGCTGGCCGGGATGGTCAGGCGTGACGAGGGTGTAGCCATCGGTGGTCGCTTCCCCCAAACGCGCGCCGACCACCAGAAGCAGGTCCGCCTGTTTGATCCGCTCGACCAGCTTTGGATTAGGGCCGTAACCCAGGTTTCCTGCATAGACCGGCGCGGCCGGATCGATCGCGTCCTGGCGGCGAAAAGCAGTCGCCACCGGCAGGCTCAGCCGGGTGGCAAAGGCGGTGAAGTGTTCGCGCGCCTTGGCATTCCAGCCTGCGCCGCCGACAATCGCCACGGGATCAGTCGCGTCAGCCAGCAGGGCCAGCAGCGCGGCCATTGCATCGGGGCAGGGGGCCTGAGCCGGGCGCAGCGCCAAGGGGCGCGGCTCGGCGGTCAGGCCCGATTCGTGCAGCATGTCTTCGGGCAGGGCGAGGGCCACGGGGCCGGGGCGACCGGAAACCGCCGTGGCAAAAGCGCGGGCGATATATTCCGGAATGCGCGCCGCATCGTCGATCCGGGCGCTCCACTTGGTGACCGGGCCGAAGAACTGCGCGAAGTCCATTTCCTGGAACCCTTCACGGTCGCGCATCGTGCGGTCGACATCGCCGATGAACAGCACCAACGGTTGCGAATCCTGGAACGCCACGTGCAGGCCGATGCTGGCATTGGTCGCGCCGGGGCCACGGGTGACGAAAGCGACGCCGGGCCGCCCGCTGCCGACGGCATTCATTGCCCCGTCGGCGCAGGCCATGAAGGCAGCCCCGCCTTCCTGACGGCAGGTGATGGTTTCGATTGCCGTGCTGTCACGCAGCGCATCCAGCACCGGCAGGAAGCTTTCCCCCGGCACGGTGAAGACACGGTCGCAGCCCTGGGCTTCCAGGCAATCGACCAGCAGGCGGGCAGCGGTTCGTTCCATCTGTAACGGGTTAGCGCGGGTGGAAAGGATCGGCAATCACCGCGAACCTGTCCCTCCTGTGGACAGGATGAAAAGGTGGGATACCAAATGGTTTAGAAACCGTTAACTCCATCGCATGCGACGTTCTCTCGTTCTCACCACCGAAGCGTCCCGGCACCCGTTCCGGGCATCCCTGCCGCCCCGCGTCTGCGCCATGGCGCTGGATGACCTGGCGCAGAACCGCGTTTCCTGGCGCACCAGCCTGGGGCTGAATGCGCAGGATGTGCGTGGTTTCCTGATGGCTTATTGCGCCTGCCTGCTGGCCGCGACGCTTTTCATCGCCTGAGGATTAGCAGCGCAGCAGCGCTTCGGCCTTTTCCGCGCGGTGCAGCCGGGCACCAAGCCAGGCGGACATCAGGCACATCACTGCGCTGAGCAGCACCTGTTCCACAATCGGCACGCCCGCCGCGCTCAGCCCGGCAGCGATCCCGGCACCCAGCACCATGGCCCCGGAATTGACGATGTTGTTGGCCGCAACCGTGCGCGCTGCCCGCGACGGTTCGCACCGGGTGGTGAGGAACGCATAAAGCGGCACCACGAACATCCCGCCGGTAATTGCGATCATCAGCAGGACCCCCAGCACCAGCGGGGCCAGCGGCTGAGTGATGAATTCACTCACGGTCAGCAGGTGGTCTGCCGATCCGTCGATCTGCCAGATGTGGCAAACGAGGTAGAACAGGGCGACGAAGGCCCCCATCGCCAGCACCGACCACGGGGCGAAACGGGCGGACACGGTCCCTTTCAGCAGTGCATTGATCGCCACCGAACCGATCGCGACGCCGATGGAAAACACCACCAGGAACAGGCTGGCCACTTCCTTGCTGGCCATCAGCACGTTCTTCGCCAGCGGCGGGAACTGGATGAAGAGGACCGCGCCGATGGTCCAGAAGAAGCTGATCGCGAGGATCGCGTAAAACACTTCGCGCATGTGCATCGTTTCGCTGATCAGCGTGATGGATGATCGCAGCACGTTGCAGTCAATCGGCTGGTCCGCCTCCACCGGCGGGGCCGGCGGAACCTGCAGGCTGGTGAAATACCCGGCAATGGCCGTCAGCAGAACGGCCAGCGCGGCCCATTCGATAGCGATGAAACCGGCCAACACGGTGCCCAGCAGGATCGCGATATAGGTGCCGGCTTCCACCAGGCCGGTGCCCGACAACACTTCATCCCGGTGCAGGTGCTGCGGCAGGATCGCATATTTGATCGGGCCGAAGAAGGTGGAATGGATCCCCATTGCGAACAGCGCCAGCAGCATCAGCGGGATCGCCAATGTCTCGGTCATCACCCCGCGCCAGGCCAGCATCAGGCCGAGCCCGCCGATCAGCATGATTCCGATTTCCGCCAGCTTCACCCGACGGATGATCATCGCCTTGTCGCGCATGTCGGCCAATTGTCCGGCCAGTGCCGACAGCAGGAAAAACGGCAGGATGAACAAGGCGGAAGCTATCGCGCTGAACTGCCCTTCGGCTTCCGCGGAATTGTAGACGTTGTAGACAACGAACAGCACCATCGCGTTCTTGAACAGGTTGTCATTGAACGCATTGAACAGCTGGGTGGCGAACAGCGGCAGGAACCGTCGCTGGCGCAGCAGGTGGGTAGAAGTCAGCATGGTCCCGCCCTTGCAGCCTTTTCGCGCGTCACGTGCATCCCCTTAGCTGCATCTTGTGGCAGAACAAGTTGCCGCAGGCACTTTTTCCCGCAAGCCGAACAGGCTAGGTCGGGCGAGCATGCTGACTTTGCCCAACCTGCTCACCCTGTCGCGCATTATTGCGATCCCCGCCCTAGCCGCACTATTGTGGTGGCCGGACTGGGCTTTCGGCTATGGCATGGCCTTCGTGCTGTACTGCGCGATGGGCATTACCGACTATTTCGACGGGATGCTGGCGCGCAGCAGCGGGGCGGTGTCGCGGCTGGGCATTTTCCTCGATCCTATCGCTGACAAGATCATGGTCGCCTCGGTCATCCTGGTGCTGGCCGCCCAAGGGGTGCTGCGCGGGCCTTACGTGGGCGATATGCACGTGATTGCCGGGCTGATCATCCTGATGCGCGAGATTGCCGTTTCCGGCTTGCGCGAATTTCTGGGCGGAATTCAGGTTTCGGTCCCGGTGTCGAAATTGGCCAAATGGAAAACCACGTTTCAGCTGGTCTGCCTCGGTGCGCTGATCCTGGGCCATGCACTGCCCGGCTGGATGGTTACCGCGGGCGGCTTCACCTTCAACCTGCCGCACACCGTGGGCCTGACCACCTTGTGGGCGGCAGCTGCGCTGACCGTATTGACCGGCTGGGATTACCTGCGGGTCGGCCTCAAACACATGGATTGAGGCGCAGCGGGTTCACCCCGCGCGCAGTTCCTGGGCGAGCATCCGGAATTCTTCCGCCCGCGGGCTGCCGCGACGCCAGATGAGGGCGATTTCGCGGCTGGCACTGGCGCTTTTCAGCGGCCGGGCGACGACCTGGGTGCCGTTGAGAATCCCGGCCTCGATTGCCATTTCCGGCAGCATCGTCACGCCAAGGCCGTTGTCGACCATCTGCACCAGGGTGTGCAGGCTGGTGCCGATCATCGTCGCGCTGGCGCGCAGTTCCGGGCGGTTGCAGGCGGCCAGCGCATGTTCGCGCAGGCAGTGCCCGTCTTCCAGCAACAACAGGCGGCCTTCGTCGATCATCGATGCCGGAACTTCGGCCGGGGGATCGCGCGGATCGTCCTTGGGGAAGGCAACAAACAGCCGGTCATGGCTGATGGTCGCGCTTTCCACGTCGCCCGTGGGGTAGGGCAGGGCCAGCAACACGCAATCGGCCTGGCCGTGATGAAGCGATTCAATCGCTGCGCTGCTGGTTTCCTCGCGCAGGAACAGCCTCAGCGCGGGTCGTTCACGGCGCAGCCGGGGCAGGATGCGCGGCAGGAAGAACGGGGCGATGGTTGGGATCACGCTCATCCGCAATTCGCCGGTCAGAGGCTTGCCAGATGCCTGGACCAGTTCGGACAGCTCCTCCGCCTCGCGCAGCAGGCGGTGCGCCTTGGCGACCACGGCTTCACCCAGCGGCGTGAACCGCACCACCCGGCGGCTGCGTTCCACCAATACCACGCCCAGCAGCGATTCCAGTTCGCGGATACCGGCGGACAGGGTCGACTGCGAAACGAAACTGGCGTCTGCGGCGCGCCCGAAATGGCCCTGCTCGTGCAGTGAAACCAGATACTGCAGCTGCTTTATCGTCGGGAGGTAGGTGCTCATGCCTGACCACTATCGCACGCGGCGGATGGGGTGCCAAGCCGCGCCGTCCGCGGGAAAGCGGGGGAGGGAGTTCACACGAAGACACGAAGATGGTGCGCAGTGCGGCGGAGGCGCTTGCCGATACATGACCTGCGCCACAACGCCCGTGGGCGGCAACTGAGCCTTCGGTCAGGCCAGCCCCGCCATCTTCGTGCCTTCGTGTGAACCAATCCCGCAAGGCCGCGGGCAATCAGTCTTCTTCGGAAAACTCTGCGAGTCCGCCCGCCAGTTCAGCCGGAGCATCCCCGTCCACCACGTCGTCGATGTGGGTCATTTTCAGGCGCCCGTTCTCGACTGCGAAGGCCAGCTTGCCCTGCACCAGGTCCAGCGCATCACGGCCAAACACTTCGTAGCGCCAGCCTTCCAGCACCGGCAGCTTGCGCACCCCGGCGGCCAGCAGTTCCAGTTCGTCAGAACGGGTCAGCAGGCGCGCGGCCACGTCGATTTCGCGGCAGCGGATCTTCAGCAGCAGCTTCAGCAGGTCAGCCACCAGGGCGCCTTCCTTGCCCAGGGTGGGGCCGCGCTTGGGCCGGTCGGGCATTTCCTCGTCCGGCAGGTCCACCGCGCCATCCAGCACTTTCATCAGCCGTCGGCCAATGTCGTTGTCACGCCAGGCCTGGGACAGCCCGCGCACCTTGGCCAGGTCTTCCTGTTTCTGCGGCGGATGGCTGGCCAGATCGGCCAGGGTTTCATCGCGCATGATCCGGCCGCGGGGGATGTCCTTCCCCTGCGATTCCACTTCGCGCCAGGCGGCCAGCGCCTTCAGCCGGCCCAGCACGGCCGCGCTGCGGCTGGGCGGGCGGATGCGGTGCCAGGCCACTTCCAGATCGTTGGCATAGTTGGCGGGATCGGCCAGCTTTTCCATTTCGGCATTAAGCCAGTGACCGCGCTCGGTCTTGACCAGCTTTTTCAGCAGTTTGGGGAAGATGCGGGCGAGGTAGGTAACATCGCCAATCGCATATTCGATCTGCCGTTCGGTCAGCGGGCGGCGGCTCCAGTCCGTAAACCGGGCACCCTTGTCGATCTGCTTGCCCATCCAGCTTTCGACCAGGTTGGCATAGCCGATCTGTTCCGACTGGCTGACGGCCATCATCGCGATCTGCGTATCGAAGATCGGGTGCGGGGTCTTGCCGGTCAGGTTGTAGATGATTTCCACATCCTGCCCGCCGGCGTGAAACACCTTCAGCACGTCCTCGTTCTCGCACATCAGGTCGAGCAGGGGGGTCAGGTCGATCCCCGGGGCCAGCGGATCGATTGCCGCCGCCTCCTCCTCGTTGCCGATCTGCACCAGGCACAGCAGTGGGTAATAGGTGTTCTCGCGCATGAACTCGGTGTCCACGGCGACGAAGTCGGACTTCGCCAGCCGGGTGCACAGATCAGCCAGCGCATCGGTCGTTGTTATCAGCGGGTGTATTTTCATCGTCGTTTTCTATAGGGCGCCCATCAGCCACTGGTCGGCTTGACAAGCGGGGGACCTTCCCCTGTTAGCGCCGGGCTTCCTAGCGCCATAGACGCCAGAAATGAAAGAGTCAGCGATGCACGCCTATCGTACCCACAATTGCGCGGCCCTGGGTGCCGGAAATGTCGGCGAAACGGTCCGACTGTCGGGTTGGGTACACCGCAAGCGTGACCACGGCGGCGTGTTGTTCGTCGATCTGCGCGATCACTACGGCATTACCCAGATCGTGGCCGATACCGATTCCGCCGCCTTGCCGATCCTGGAAGGGCTGCGGGTTGAAAGCGTCGTCACCATCGACGGCGAAGTGAAGGCGCGCCGGGATGGCACCGTCAACCTGAACCTGCCGACCGGTGAGATTGAAGTCTTTGCCCGCGGCGTGACCGTGCTCAGCCGGGCCGACGAACTGCCGCTGCCGGTGGCGGGTGAACAGGAATATCCCGAAGAAGTGCGCCTTCGCTATCGCTTCATCGACCTGCGCCGTGAAACGCTGCACGCCAACATCGTCAAGCGGACGAAGATCATTGCCGATATGCGCCGGCGGATGGAAGCGAGCGGCTTCACCGAATATTCGACGCCGATCCTGACCGCCAGCAGCCCGGAAGGTGCGCGCGACTTCCTGGTGCCCAGCCGGATCCATGCGGGCAAGTTCTATGCGCTGCCGCAGGCGCCGCAGCAGTACAAGCAGCTGCTGATG
>JBARAF010000327.1:0-1533 GCA_049791695.1 Croceibacterium sp. | reverse complement strand
GGTGATGGCGCGGTTGTATTCGGCCGTCACGAAGATGAAGCCGTCGAATTCGCCGACCTTGTTCTGCCACTTGACGGCATTCGGATTGGACGACGGCATCCAGGCATTCGAAGCCATTTCGTCGAAGAACGGCAGGTCGAAGTCGCGCAGGTCGACAATTTCCGCCTCGATTTCCGGACGTGCATTGGCCTTTTCGAGGATCCACTTCGCCGGGACTTCACCAAAGCGGGTCGGGCGGGTGGACGAGATGATGACGGCAATCTTGAGTTTGGACATTTGAGCCCTCCTTGGTAACAAATCGTAACTGAGGCGATATATGTGCCTGTAAACGATCCTCGCAAGGAGGCACGTTTCTGTGGTGCGGCGACAGTTACCTGCCTAGGGCACAAATCTGTAAGCATAGGTGGGGCTTAGGTTTTTTGCCTTGAATGGGCTGCCTGGCCCAGGACTGAGGGGCTTTGGGAGCACCGCGGCAACGCACTGTTCAACGCTGCTGATCCAATCCGCCCTGCCCCAGAATCCCGTTGCGGACTTCTGAACCGCATGTCTATTGCTGGATGGGGACAAATCCCAAGCAATGAGGGAAAAAATGAAGACGTTATCGGCCGCTTTTGCTTTGGCCGTACTGGCATTCGGGGTCGTTCAGGCCGCAGCACTCGATCGTCGGGTGCAGATCAACAACAATTCATCCTACAACATCATAGAATTCTATGCGTCAAACACCGGCAGCAAGTCGTGGGAGGAAGATATCCTTGGTAAGGACATCCTTCCATCCGGCAGCAGCGTAATGATCAACATCGATGATGGCAGCGGCTACTGCAAGTATGATTTCCTTGCCGTGTTCGAAGATGGCGACGAAGTGATTTCCGCCGACAACAATGTCTGCGAACTCAGCCAGTTCAACTTCACCGACTAAAACAATAGAAGCGCTGGAGCGATCCAGCGCTTCCACTTTCTCCCGCTAGCTGCCCAGCACGACCCGGTATTGCCGCACCGCTTCGGCAAATCCCATCAGCAGCGCATCGGCCGTTATGCCGTGCCCGATCGACACTTCGTCGACATGCGGCACCGCCGATTGGAATGCCGGCAGGTTGGCCAGCGTCAGGTCATGCCCGGCATTGACGCCCAGCCCCGCCGCATGCGCGGCCTGCGCGGTATGCGCCAGCGCCGCCAGCTCGCGTACGGCCCGGTCGGGATCGTCATAGCAGCCGCCATAGGGCCCGGTATAAAGCTCGATCCGGTCCGCGCCGGTTGCCTTGGCCGCCGCGACGCCGTCAACGCCGGCATCGGGATCACAGAACAGCGAAATCCTCCGCCCGGGCGCCTTGAGGCGCTGCACCACCGAGGTCAGGAAATTACCCTTGCCGCGGAAGTCCCAGCCATGGTCGGACGTCGCCTGCGCCGGATCGTCCGGCACCAGCGTCACCTGCGCCGGACTGACCGCCTCGACCAGCGTGAAGAAGTCCTCGCTCGGATAACCCTCGATATTGAACTCGGCCGCGGGATAATCGTCGCGCAGCAGTTCCGCCAGGT
>JBARAF010000326.1:7500-12396 GCA_049791695.1 Croceibacterium sp. | reverse complement strand
GACCAGTGAAAACACCAGGATATCGCTCCGCATAGCCCGGATACTGAAATTGCCCTTTTCATCGGTAGTCGTGCCGGCCGAACCATGTCTAACCTGCACATTTACCTGTGGCAAAGCGCCCAAACTTGCGGAATCCACCACGATTCCGGTAAATAACTCCTGAGCATCAACGGACCCGATCGAGAGGATGAATGCAATGCAAACAAAAAACAGCGTAAGTGACTGGCGGCTCATTTTTGAAATCCTTAATAAAGGCATTCCACCAAGCAAATCAAAATCCCCCAAAATGAGGCGGCTGTTCTCCCATTGGATGCTGCGCAGCAGAAATATGCCTTCCGCGGATTCAAAAATTATTGGGTTCCGTCAATGTTATTTATAATTTTGATTTTTGGTGACAATGTAAAATATTGCATGCCTTTGCGGAAACATCTGCAAAAGCACTTTTTTGGGTAATTAGCTCAGTTGGTTTAGAGCACTACCTTGACAGGGTAGGGGTCACAGGTTCGAATCCTGTATTACCCACTTCGATTATTTGATCCTGAAAGCTTAGGATTTTAAGCCAGGAGTTCAAGCTCATGGCCAACAGGTTACACCTTCCCATGAATAGATTCTGCCTAATTCTGTATTTTACTTTAACGATCACGGCCCTGTCAGCCCAGATCTATATTCCCATGTTTGACCTTCAGGGGCACCGGGGAGCCCGGGGGTTGCGACCGGAAAATACAATTCCCGCCTTTATCATAGCGCTTGATTCGGGAGTGACAACGGTGGAGTTGGATGTTGCAATTACAAAAGACAAGCAAATCGTCCTTTCCCATGAACCGTGGATGTCCGCGTCGATTTGCCTTAAACCGGATGGATCCGAAATCGATGTGAAGGAGGAAGAAACCTTCAACATCTATGAGATGGAATACGGTGAACTTTCAAAATTTGACTGCGGATCGAAAGGCAATGAAAAGTTTCCGGAGCAGCTGAAAATGACCGTATCGAAGCCGCTGCTCAAGGATGTGATTGCGGCGATCGAACATCATATCAAAAGCAATTTATCCTACGAGGTGGATTACAACATTGAGATCAAGAGCTCCCCCTCCGGAGACGATAAGTTCCATCCTGCGCCGGAGGTATTCTCCGACCTTGTGTATAACCTCATCGACCAGTATCTGCCCCTGGAAAGAGTTGTAATTCAGTCCTTTGACTTCCGTGTATTGAAATACTGGCACAAAAAGTATCCCGACATCCGGCTTTCTGCTTTGATTGAAAATACCAGGACCGTCGATGCCAACCTGCAGGCTCTTGGGTTTAAACCGTCGGTTTACAGCCCGCATTACAAACTGCTGACAAAAGCTAAAATTGATTACCTCAAGAAATTAAAGATCCGGGTAATCCCCTGGACGGTGAATGAAGCTGCTGACATGAGGAAAATGCTTGAATGGAAAGTTGATGGCTTCATTACCGACTATCCTGATCGGGCTGCCAGCCTGGGTCTGGGCATTCAGCGCTCGGATGCCGGCCGGTGATTTTTCTTACTTCCCCGCTTTTTACTATCCTTGCACAAAATTCAGACGCAAAATGAGTAAACAATATGATGTCTATGGCATTGGTAATGCCCTGGTTGATATAGTCACGGAAGTTGATCTCGATTTTTTTGTAAAAAATGAAATCGAGAAAGGCGTCATGACACTGGTAGACGAGAAACGTCAGCATCAGTTGATCAAGGCGATCGACATGAAGAAAAGCAAAATGTCATGCGGCGGTTCCGCAGCCAACACCGTTATCGGCGTCAGCCAGTTTGGCGGCAAGAGTTTTTACTCGTGTCTGGTAGGAAAGGATGACCTCGGTAAATTCTTTCTTCAGGACCTGAAGCGCAATGGTGTCAATACGAACCTTACTGCCGAAACATGTCCGCAGGGAATCACCGGAAAAGTGCTGGTGATGACCACCCCGGATGCCGAACGGACCATGAATACATTTCTCGGTATCAGTTCCCACCTTTCGCCCGAGCACCTCGATGAGAATGCTCTGGTAAATTCAGCCTACCTTTATCTGGAAGGATATTTGGTGACCAGCTCTTCCGGGCTGACTGCGATGAAGGAAGCGAAAAAGATCGCCGAACGAAACAATCTGAAAGTGGCACTGACCTTTTCCGATCCGAGTATGGTGAAATACTTCTCCAAACAGATGGGGGAAGTTATCGGCGCAAGTGTCGACCTGCTTTTTTGCAACGAGGAGGAAGCGATGATCTACACCGGCACGGAAACTCTCAACGAGGCTCGCGAAAAACTGAAAGATGTTGCAAAACATTTTGTCATCACGCTTGGCGCAAATGGAGCAATGATCTATGACGGAGACACTTTCATCAGCATCGAACCCTATAAAGTTAAAGCGCTCGATACCAATGGCGCGGGCGACATGTTTGCCGGTGCGTTTCTGTTTGGAATTACCCATGGTCACAGTTATGCCGAAGCCGGTAAATTAGCGTCCCTTGCTTCTTCGCGCGTTGTTACTCAGTTTGGACCAAGGCTGGAACCGAAGCAGGTTCAGAAAGTTTTAGGAGACTTAATTACCTTATAATCAACCTATTATAATTGATAAATTCCGGCGTCAGCATTTCAGGAAGGCGTTGGTTTGTAATTTTCCAAAATCCTGGCCATCTTTGCAGCCCTCATTTTTGAGGCTAAATGTGATTAACTATGATACGTACCTTTCAACCTTCGAAGAGAAAGAGAAAAAATAAGCACGGATTTCGCGAGAGGATGGCTTCGGCTAATGGTCGCCGGGTATTGGCTTCCCGCCGGAGAAAAGGAAGAAAGAAACTGACCGTTTCCGACGAGAAGACATTAAAGCATAAATAAACCGGTTTCCGTAAGGTAACGGGCTGATTTCGTTCGCCGGTTGCATTAATTCCCCTAAATTGGGCCTGGTTAACCTGTACGCCGTTGTGCAGGCCTGAACATCAATAATATTGGCCCGTTTTACTTTTCGAAAGGAAGAAAGACTCCATAAGGAAAAGCTTATTAAGGAACTCTTTGAAACGGGTTCCTCTTTTTATTTTTATCCATTCAAAGTGTTGCTCAAACACAATCCTGACCAGGCCTTCCCCGTTCATCAGGTATTGATCTCTGCTTCCCGGAAAAACTTCAAAAAGGCTGTAGACCGCAACCTGATTAAACGAAGAATACGGGAATCTTTCAGATTGAATAAAAACTTACTTCCCCCAAAACCAAAGTTGCTGATTGCATATATTTATACTGCAAAAGAAATCCTAACCTTTGCACAAATTCAGGAACGTTTAGTAAAAACGCTTAATCGTTTTGATCATGTGGAGAAGACTTAAATGGCCTGTCAGCCTGGCACTGTTGATTGTTGTATCGTTCGCTTTCCGCGGGCCTGCCGAAAAATATTTCGAGGTAGCAAAAAGCCTTGATATTTTTGCTACCCTCTTCAAGGAAGTGAATGCCTACTATGTGGATGAGGTCGAACCAGAGAAGTTGGTCAGGAAAGGCATCGATGCCATGCTCGAATCTCTTGATCCGTATACCGATTACATTTCCGAAGATGAAATGGAATCCTTCAGGATCTCCACCACAGGCCAGTATGGGGGTGTAGGCGCAATGATTGGTGTTGTCAACAAGAAAGTTTTGGTCACGCAGCCCTATAAAGGCTTCCCCGCATACAGAAATGGAATCAAGGTCGGCGATGAGATCGTCTCGATCGATGGAAAAAAGGTTCAGGGAAGGCGCACTTCAGAGGTAAGCGCCCTTCTGAAAGGTCAGCCGAAAACAGACGTTCAAATCGTTGTCCGCCGCTATGGAAAAAAAGACGAATTGGTATTTAAAGTTACACGTGAAAAGATCAATGTCAGTAACGTAGCACATTACAGCCTCATTGGCTCCGATGTCGCGTATATCCGACTGGACGACTTCACACCGGGAGCTTCCTATGAAGTAGCAGATGCACTGCTGGAATTGAAGGACAAAGGGGCCCGGAAGCTTATCCTCGACCTGCGCCAGAATCCTGGCGGATTGTTGCATGAAGCCGTAAATATTGTCAGCCTCTTCATCCCCAAAGGAATGGAAGTTGTTTCAACAAAAGGTAAAGTGGACGAATGGAATAAAGTCTATAAAACGCTGAACAATCCTCTGGATACTGAAATCCCCATGGTGGTGCTGACAAGTGAAGGCAGTGCATCCGCTTCAGAAATTGTGGCGGGCACACTTCAGGATTATGACCGCGCCGTATTGGTGGGTGGGAAAACCTTCGGCAAAGGCCTGGTTCAAACCACTAGGCCGTTGTCGTATAATGCCCAGTTAAAAGTCACTACAGCAAAATACTACATCCCCAGCGGCCGTTGCATACAGGCCATGGACTATTCACACCGGAAGGAAGACGGTACGGTGGTGAAGATTGCAGACTCCTTGAAAGCCCAGTATAAGACCAGAAACGGCCGTATCGTTTACGACGGCGGCGGACTTGATCCGGATATAAAGGTCGACAACCATTACCTCGGGACGATTACTGCCGAGCTGGTTGATTCCGGTTTGCTATTTGAGTACGCGTCAAAATATTCCGCAGAAAATCAGAAGCCCGGCGACCTGAGCACGTTCAGAATCAGTGACCGTGAGTACGATGGTTTTGTCAACTGGTTAAAAGCCCAGCACTTTACGTACACTACAGCACTGGAAAAGACGACCACTGAGCTGATCGAAACGGCGAAAAAGGAACGGATGTTCCCTGATCTGGAGATATATCTGGATGGACTGAAGAATAAGATAGAAGCTAATAAATCTTCAGATTACCTGCGATTCAAAAATGAGATCCGGAACATCCTGGAAGAAGAGATAGCCTTTCATTATGACCTCGAAGAGGGCCGGGCAAAAGTTGGTCTTCCCCGCGATC
>JBARAF010000326.1:0-2500 GCA_049791695.1 Croceibacterium sp. | reverse complement strand
GTAACACGGGATGGAGGTCCGAACTAGTAAACGTTGAAAAGTTTTTGGATGAACTGAGGGTAGGGGTGAAAGGCTAATCAAACTGAGAAATAGCTCGTACTCCCCGAAATGTTTTTAGGAACAGTGTGAGGGTTGAGTTTAGTACAGGTAGAGCTACCAATAGGACTAGGGGGAGTCACATCCTACCAAATCCTGATGAACTCCGAATGGTACTAAATATACCTTGCAATGAGGGCATGGGTGCTAAGGTCCGTGTCCGAGAGGGAAAGAACCCAGACCGACAGCTAAGGTCCCAAAATCTACACTAAGTTGAACTAAGGCGGTTCAGTTGCAGAGACAGCCAGGATGTTTGCTTGGAAGCAGCAATTCATTTAAAGAGTGCGTAACAGCTCACTGGTCGAGCGACAGAGCATCGATAATAATCGGGCATCAAGTGTAGTACCGAAGCTTCGGATTTGCAGTAATGCAAGTGGTAGGGGAGCATTCTATCAGCGGCGAAGCAGCCTGGTAATGGGTTGTGGAGCGGATAGAAAAGCAAATGTAGGCATAAGTAACGATAAGACGGGTGAGAACCCCGTCCACCGATAGACTAAGGGTTCCGCGGCAATGCTAATCAGCCGCGGGTAAGTCGGGTCCTAAGGCGAAGCCGAAAGGCGCAACTGATGGGCGATTGGTTAATATTCCAATACTACCTTAATGAGCGATGGAGAGAAGGAGGAGTGAAAGTTCCGCGACCTGACGAACGTGGTCGTTAAAAGGCGTAGGTATAGGGGATGCAGGAAAATCCGCATTCTTTGCTGAAACCCAATAGTACGGGGAGGCTTCGGCCCAACCGATAGAGAACGTAAGCAGACTTCCGAGAAAATCTTCTAAGCATATTGTTAAGGTACCCGTACCGCAAACCGACACAGGTAGTCAAGAAGAATATTCTAAGGTGCTCGAGTGAATCATGGCTAAGGAACTAGGCAAATTAACCCTGTAACTTCGGGAAAAGGGGTGCCTCCCTCTAGCAATAGAGGAGGTCGCAGAGAAATGGCCCAGGCGACTGTTTAACAAAAACACATGGCTATGCGAAATCGAAAGATGAAGTATATGGCCTGACACCTGCCCGGTGCTGGAAGGTTAAGGGGGGACGTTAGTCGCAAGGCGAAGCGTTGAACTGAAGCCCCAGTAAACGGCGGCCGTAACTATAACGGTCCTAAGGTAGCGAAATTCCTTGTCGGGTAAGTTCCGACCTGCACGAATGGTGTAACGATCTGGGCACTGTCTCAGCCATGAGCTCGGTGAAATTGTAGTCACGGTGAAGATGCCGTGTACCCGTCACGGGACGGAAAGACCCCATGCACCTTTACTATAGCTTCGCATTGACATTGGGTAGATGATGTGTAGGATAGGTGGGAGACATTGATCCCGGGCCGCTAGGTTCGGGGGAGTCAACGGTGAAATACCACCCTTTATCTATCTGATGTCTAATCCCCGAAAGGGGCGACAGTGCGTGGTGGGTAGTTTGACTGGGGTGGTCGCCTCCGAAAGTGTATCGGAGGCTTTCAAAGGTATGCTCAGTACGCTTGGTAACCGTACGTGGAGTGCAATAGCATAAGCATGCTTGACTGTGAGACTGACAAGTCGATCAGGGACGAAAGTTGGATATAGTGATCCGGTGGTTCTGCATGGAAGGGCCATCGCTCAAAGGATAAAAGGTACGCTGGGGATAACAGGCTGATCTCCCCCAAGAGCTCACATCGACGGGGAGGTTTGGCACCTCGATGTCGGCTCGTCACATCCTGGGGCTGGAGAAGGTCCCAAGGGTTAGGCTGTTCGCCTATTAAAGTGGCACGCGAGCTGGGTTCAGAACGTCGTGAGACAGTTCGGTCCCTATCTGTGATGGGCGTAGGAAGTTTGAGAGGATCTGACCTTAGTACGAGAGGACCGGGTTGGACTAACCGCTGGTGTACCGGTTGTGGCGTCAGCTGCATTGCCGGGTATCTACGTTGGGACGGGATAAGCGCTGAAAGCATCTAAGCGCGAAACCCACCTCAAGATGAGACTTCCATTAAGGGACGTCAGAGATGATGACGTTGATAGGCTGCAGGTGTAAAGTCAGAAATGACAAAGCTGAGCAGTACTAATTACCCGAACGCTTCAAAATGGAGAACGGGGTGAAGTGAGGTCCGATTTATCGGTCTCTACTTCACCCCACTACAAGAACGACACACTATGTGCTCGCTCAAAACCACTGCTTGCAGAATTATTACCTGCTCTTTCATCAATACATGTCATAACACATTAAGACCCGCCTACGCAGAAAACTGCTTCGGCGGGCAAGTCTTAAGGTGACTATAGCGGCGGGGATCACCTCTTCCCATTCCGAACAGAGCAGTTAAGCCCGCCAGCGCTGATGGTACTAGGATAACACCCGGGAGAGTAAGTCGTTGCCTATCTTTTATTTTGAAAAGCCTCGTGGAAACACGGGGCTTTTTTTTTGCTATTCAGTCCACAG
>JBARAF010000325.1:0-5621 GCA_049791695.1 Croceibacterium sp. | reverse complement strand
CCGGTTTGTCGACCACGATCTGCCGCTGGCCGCTGCCCGGGGGCAACAGGCCGACCATCGTGCCCTGCCTGTCGATCAGCCGGCCAAAGGCAAAGCGACCGCCCGATCGCGGCACCAGCACGTCGCGGTTGATGATCCGCGGAGCATCTTCCGGCGGTACCTGGCGCAGCCATAGTTGGTCGCCACTGCGGTATTCCCCCTGCGCGCTGTCGATCGACAGGCAAACCAGGGTGCCACCTTCGCCGCCCAGTTCCGTCGGCAGGATCGCATCGCGCGGGGTGGAGAGGGCTTCGGCACCGCTTTCCACCAGCCGGGCGACCACTTGCGGGGCCAGCGCCTCACCGCCTTTCACCAGCAATTCCGGCTCCACCCCCAGCGCCGCGCCGATACGGTTCATCCACACCAGTGACAGGTTGCGCATCCCCGTCTCCAGGCGCCCGATGGTCTGCGCCGTGGTGGGCGGAGAACAGGCGGCGGCCACTTCCGCCAGGGTCATGCCCTTCTGCTGGCGAATATCGCGGATGCGGTTGATCATGGCGGGGTTCCTGTAACCTATCTGGTTTTTCATTTTCCTACATCTATCCCTCTTTGGCAAGTCCGCCCTTGTCACCGGCAAGGGAGATTCGGATGCAGCGGGAATTGGTTGAACGGGAACTGACATCGGCCGGGCCGCGCCGCCGGGGCGGGCCACTGCGGCGGCGGCGCAGCGTCACGGTCAATCTCGCCGAATCGCCGCTGTCCTGGCTTCACGCCCACGGCCATATCGATGACCGGCTGTTCGACGCGGGCGAGCGGTTGCGGGCCGATTTTGAACGGGCACAACTGTCGCCGTCCCTGACCATGAGCTGGGAACCGGTGCGCATTGCCAGCACTGGTGATCGCGGCCTCAACCCCACCGAACGCCAGATCGCCGCCCGGCGCCGGTTTGACGAAGCCGTGGCGGCGGCAGGCAAAGGCCTGTCCGACATCCTGTGGCGCGTGGTCTGTTCGTGCGAGACGCTTCCCATCGCGGAAAAGGCCCTACAATGGCCCGCCCGCAGCGGCAAACTGGTGCTGAAAATCGCGCTGGAACGGGTGGCGGATTATTACCGCGTGGGGTGAAGGGTTACCCCTCAACCATCTCCGCCAGTTCCAGCCAGCGTTCTTCCGCTGCATCCTTTTCGGCACGGGCCTGGTCCAGCGATGCGCTGATGCGGGCGAATTTGGCCGGGTCCTTGCTGTAAAGCTCCGGGTCGGCCAGCGCCGCTTCGCCTTTCGCGATCAGGCCGTCCAGTTCCTCGATGCGCGAGGGCAACTGGTCATAATCGCGCTGGTCCTTGTAGGTCAGCTTGGTGCTTTTCGGCGCAGGTGGCGGTGGCGGGGGAGGGGGTGCCTTGGCCGCTGACGGCGTCGGTTTTCCCGCCGTGCGCTGCGCCCGCTGGGCCTGCCAGTCTTCGTATCCGCCCGCCACGATATCGACCACGCCGCTGCCATCAAGGCCGAGGGTGACTGTCACCGTGCGGTCGAGGAAGTCGCGGTCATGGCTGACGATCAGCACCGTGCCGTCGTAATCCGCGATCACTTCCTGCAACAGGTCGAGCGTTTCGAGGTCCAGATCGTTAGTCGGTTCGTCCAGCACCAGCAGGTTGGACAGGCGGGCAAATTCGCGCGCCAGCAACAGGCGGCTGCGTTCGCCGCCCGAAAGGGTGCCAATGGCGGCATCGGCCAGCGACGGGTCGAACAGGAAGTCTTTCATATAGGCATGGACGTGCTTGCGCACCCCGCGCACGTCGATCCAGTCGCCGCCTTCGGCCAGCACTTCGCGGACCTTCTTTTCCGGCTGCATCAGGCTGCGTTGCTGATCGATCATCACGCCATTCAGCGTTTTGGCCAGCGTGATCGTGCCTTCATCCGGCTGCAATTCGCCGGTCAGCAGCTTCAGCAAGGTGGTCTTGCCCGCGCCGTTGGCACCGACCAGGCCGATCCGGTCGCCCCGTTGGATGCGCAGGGAAAAGTCCTTGATGATCGTGCGTTCAGTGTCCCCGGTGGCGAACCGTTTGGTCACCCCTTCGGCCACGATCACCAACTTGGTCTTCACATCGTCGCTGCCGAGCTTCATCTTGGCCGCGCCCGCGGGGCCGATCATCGATGCCCGCTGGGCGCGCATTTCCCACAGCTTGGCCAGGCGGCCCTGGTTCCGTTTGCGCCGGGCGGTAACGCCGCGTTCCAGCCAGTGCGCTTCCAGTTTAAGCCGGGCGTCCAGTTTCTGCGCGGCGCGCGCTTCTTCGGCGTAGACTTCTTCTTCCCACTGTTCGTAGCCGCCGAAGCCGACTTCCTTGCGCCGCATTCCGCCACGATCGAGCCACAGGGTGGCGCGAGTCAGGCGTTTCAGGAACGTCCGGTCATGGCTGATGACGATGAACGCGCCCTTGAACCGCGACAGCCAGCTTTCCAGCCAGTCGATCGAGGCGATGTCCATGTGGTTGGTCGGTTCGTCCAGCAGCAGCAGGTCCGGGTCCATTGCCAATGCGCGGGCGAGGGCGGCGCGGCGGCGTTCCCCGCCGCTGGCCTTGGCGGCCCCGCGTGACAGGTCGATGCCCAGCTGGCTGGCGATGGCTTCCACTTCGTACCGCTGGGGGGCGTCGTCGCCTGCTAGGGCAAAGTCCATCAGCGTTTCGCAGCCGGTGAAGTCCGGGTCCTGTTCCAGCGTCACCACGCGGGTGCCCGGCTGGATCGAACGCTTGCCCTTGTCCGCTTCGATCTGGCCCGCAACCAGTTTGAGCAGGGTGGTTTTCCCGGCGCCATTGCGGCCGATCAGGGCCAGCCGGTCACGTGGAGCCACGGCCAGGTCAAGGTCCTTGAACAGCCAGCGGCCGCCTTGCTGAAGGCCCAGGCCTTCCCACGATAGGATCGGTGCTTCTGCCATAAGGCCGGGCACCTAGGGCCTGTGTCGCGGGCAGGCAAGGAACCGCGTGGTTAAGCCGCGCGTAATCCGCAAGCGCGCAGTTCGCTGTTCATATTGCAACAGGAGTACCTGAATGAATCGCTTCACCATCCCGCTCGTCGCCATCGCCACCGCAGCCACGCCGGTGGCCGCCGCGGAAGTGCAGATTGCTGCCACCGGTCCGGTCGTGGAATTGTCCGTGACGGAAAATGTGGAAGCCCGGCCCGATGTGGCCACGGTCAGTGCCGGGGTCACCACCCAGGCGCGCACAGCCGTGGACGCAATGCAGCAGAACGCCGTGGCGATGAACTCGGTGATCGACCGGTTGAAGAAGCTGGGCATCGCCGAACGCGATATCCAGACCAGCGGTATCAACCTGAATGCGCAGTATGATTATGACCAGGCAACCCAGCGGCAAGTGTTTCGCGGTTACATGGTGGCCAACCGGGTCAGCTTGAAGCTGCGCCAGATTGAACGGACCGGCGCGGTGCTGGATGCGCTGGTGGCCGCCGGGGCGACTGATCTTGGCGGCCCGGACTGGTCGATCGCGGACGATACCGCTGCCCGCGCCCAGGCGCGCAAGGCCGCCGTGGCGACGGCACAGGGGCAGGCAATGGAATATGCCCGCCTGACCGGCTTCACCGGCGTGCGGCTGCTGGAAATCAGCGAGGTTTCCAACATGCGCCCGCCGATGCCGATGATGCGGGTACAGGCGATGGATGCCGCCGCGTCCACCCCGGTGCAGCCTGGCATGGTCCAGGCCGGGGTTACCGTGACGGTGAAATACGAACTGACGAAGTAAAACGGTGCGGGGGCCAGCGTGAAAAACGGGCCCCCGCCACGGCCTCCGGTTCCTGAACGTCACACAGCCGTGATATTCACATCTTGTTCAATGCCTCGGGCCTAGGCACAGAGCCACTATGAACACCCTGTTCGCCTCTTTTGCTGCCGCCGCGCTGATTGTCGTGGGCGGCCCCGTTGCTGCCCAGTCACGTGGTGACCAGGAAAGCGCGCGCGAGGAAATGCGCGCCGGGCGGACTTTGTCCGTGCGCGAAATCGAGCGCCGGATCATCCCCCAGATGAACGGCAACGAATACCTCGGTTTCGAATATGACGGGGCTGCCAGCGCCTATCGCCTGAAGTTCATTCGCGAAGGGCGGGTGATCTGGGTCGATGTCGATGCGCGCACGGCCCGCGTCCTGCGCGTTTCGCGCTAGCTTTCGTTCGGTGGGGGCGGTTCACTTGGCTGGATACGGGTTCCCGTTGACGCGTTGTTTGCAAGCGACCACATCAACGGTTCGCATTTCAGCAGGGGAACACCGATGCGCATCCTGATTGTCGAGGACGAGCCCACCCTCGGCCAGCAGCTCAAGACCACGCTGGAACAGACTGGTTACGCCGTCGATCTGGCGGTTGATGGTGAAGACGGCCATTTCATGGGCTCCACCGAAGAATACGACGCCGTAGTGCTCGATCTGGGCCTGCCGGAAATCGACGGGCTGACCGTGTTGGGGATGTGGCGCAAGGAAGGCCGCAAGTTCCCGGTACTGGTGCTGACCGCGCGCGACAGCTGGTCTGACAAAGTTGCCGGGCTGGATGCCGGGGCTGATGATTACCTGGCCAAGCCGTTCCAGACTGAAGAACTGATCGCCCGCCTGCGTGCCCTGATCCGTCGCGCATCCGGCAATGCCAGCAGTGAACTGACGGCCGGCACGGTGCGGCTGGATACCCGTTCTGGCCGCGTCACGCTGGATGGTGAACCGGTGAAGCTGACTGCGCAGGAATACAAGCTGCTCAGTTACCTGATGCACCACAAGGGCAAGGTGGTCAGCCGCACGGAACTGATCGAACATATCTATGACCAGGATTTCGATCGCGATTCCAACACGATCGAAGTGTTCGTCACCCGCATTCGCAAGAAACTGGGTGCCGATGTGATCACCACTATCCGCGGCCTTGGCTACAGCCTGGATGACCCCGACGAACCTTCACGCGGGAAGTGATCCTGCGGTGACTGCGGACGTCGCGGCAGACAGCGCTGCCGCGCCTCATACCGGCAGCCTTGCCCGGCGGATGATGCTGATCGCAGCGGGATGGATCACCATCCTGCTGCTGGTCGGCGGGCTGGGGCTTGATCGTACACTGGCATCGATGCTGACCGGCCAGTTCGATGAACAGCTGGATTACATGCTGACCGCGATGATCGGTTCGGCCGAAATCGGCCCCGAAGGGGAAGTCTATTTCAACCGCCCGCTGGGGGACCAGCGGTTCCTGGAACCCAACAGCGGGCTTTACTGGCAGATTGACGGGGCCGGGCATGAACCGTGGCCTTCCCGATCAATGTGGGACCGCACCCTGAAAATTCCGCCCGGCAATAACGGCTATCGGCCGCAATATGCCGATTCGGCGCAGTTCCCTGATGAGCCGCTGCGGCTGGTGTCACGCACCATCCGTCTGCCGGGCAGCGATGTGGAATGGCATTTCACCGTGGCTGCCGCACGGGAGGAACTGGACGCGCAGATTTCCGCCATTCGTTCGATCCTGATCTGGAGCTTCGCGGTCCTCGCCATTGGCCTGATGCTGATGGCGATGTTGCAAACCTGGTATGGTCTGGGCCCGCTGCGCCGCGTGCGGCTGGCGATTGCGCGCATCCGGTCCAGCGGGGCCAACCGCGTCACTGATCCGTTGCCGCAGGAAG
>JBARAF010000324.1:0-5052 GCA_049791695.1 Croceibacterium sp. | reverse complement strand
GGGCATAGCAACATGATGGAATTCTTCGTCGCCGACTGGCTCGGCACGCCGGTGTGGTTCTGGCTGGCCTTTGCCGGGCTGGTCGCCGCGCTGACTGCATTCGATCTTGGCTTCCTGCACAAGGAAGACAAGGAAATGGGCATTGCCGAATCGCTGAAGCTTTCGGCCTTCTACATCACCGTGGCGCTGCTGTTTGGCGGCTGGATCTGGGCCGCCCGCGGGGCCGAGGCCGGGATGCAGTATTACACCGGGTTCTTCATCGAAAAGGCGCTGTCGATCGACAACGTCTTCGTGATCAGCCTGATTTTCACCTACTTCGCCATTCCGCGGATGTACCAGTACCGCGCACTGCTGTGGGGTATCCTGGCGGTGATCGTGCTGCGCGGGGCGATGATCGCGGGCGGTGCGGCGCTGGTCAGCGAAGCCTACTGGGTGCTGTACCTGTTCGCCGGGTTCCTGATCGTGACCGGCCTGAAGATGTTCTTCGCCGGGGACCAGGAACCGGACATCGCCAACAACAAGGTGGTCAAATGGATCAGCCGCAAGATGCGGGTGACGCCGGACCTGCACGGCGAGAAATTCCTCGTTAGGGTGCCCGATCCGAAAACCGGCAGGCTGGTCCGCGCCGCCACTCCGCTGCTGCTGGCGCTGGTGGTGATCAACCTGGCCGACCTGGTGTTCGCGGTGGATTCGGTGCCGGCGATCTTCGCCATCACCACCGATACCTTCATCGTCTATACCAGCAACATCATGGCAATCCTGGGCCTGCGGGCGCTGTATTTCGCGCTTTCGGCCATGGTCCACCGGTTCCATTACCTGAAGTATGCGCTGGCCGCCGTGCTGGTGTTCATCGGCAGCAAGATCCTGATTGCCGACTTCGTGCTGGGCGGGGCCAAGTTCCCCCCGCTGGCCAGCCTGGGCGTAACCTTCGCCCTGATCGCGGCCGGGATCGGCTATTCACTGTGGAAGACGCGCGGGCAGGAAGAAGCCGACTGGCCCGCCCATTCCTAAGCCTGATCCTCCCCCGGTGGGGGAGGATCTGACGCCTCAATCCCGCAGGATCACGTCGAGGAAATAGTCCCCGTACGCTTCCAGCTTGCGCGCGCCGATGCCGGGAATCTCGCCCAGCTCGGCGTGGCTGGCCGGGCGCAAGTGGGCCATTTCGCGCAAGGTGGCATCGTGGAAGATCACGTAAGGCGGCACTTGCGCTTCGGCCGCCAGTTCGCGGCGCAGGGCGCGCAAGGCTTCGAACAGCGCCGCATCGGCCGGGTCCAGCGCCACCGCCGTTTCCTGCTGCTGCCCGCGCCGCGCCTTGCGGCCGGTGGGGGCAGGGCGGACAATCGCGACGTTTTCATCGCCCTTCAGGATTGCGCGGGCATTGCCGCCCAGCGCCAGCCCGCCATGTTCGGTCGCCACCAGGCTGCCGCGGGCCTGCAAGGCACGGCTGACCGGTTGGAGCAGCTTCGCCTCGTCTTCCCCGACAATGCCGAACACGCTCAACTGGTCATGGCCACGCTGGCGCACGCGGTCATCGTCCTGCCCGGTCAGCACTTTCTGCACATGGCCGAACCCGAAGCTCTGCCCGGTGCGATAGACGGCGGACAGCAGCTTGCGCGCCACTTCCGTCACGTCGATCACGCCCGGCGCTTCCAGGCAATTGTCGCAATTGCCGCAAGCCTGCGGCGGGTCTTCCCCGAAATGGCGCAACAGGATCGCCCGGCGGCACCCGGCGGTTTCCACCAGCATGGCCAGCGCATCCAGCCGGGTGCGTTCACCCTTCAGGCGCGCTTCCTCCACTTCGCCCAGCCGCTGCCGGGCCTGGACGAAATCCCCGGCAGACCACAGCATCACCGCCAGCGCCGGATCGCCATCGCGCCCGGCGCGGCCGGTTTCCTGGTAATAGGCCTCGATCGATTTCGGCAGCCCGGCATGGGCGACAAAGCGCACGTCCGGCTTGTCGATCCCCATGCCGAACGCAATCGTCGCCACCATCACCATGTCTTCGGATGCGACGAAGGCGGCCTGGTTGGCGGCGCGTTGTTCCGGCGGCAGGCCGGCGTGGTATGGCAGCACCTGGCGCTTGCCCAGCGCGCCAAGCTTTTCCGCCAGTTCCTCCACCTTGCGGCGGGTCGGGGCATAGATGATCCCCGGTCCTTTCTCGCTCGCCAGCAGCTGTTTCAGCTGGGTCGCCCCGTTTTCGCGGTGGCGGATGGCATAGCGGATGTTCGGCCGGTCGAACCCCGCCACGATCATCCCGTCCTGGCCGATCCCCAGCTGCGCCACGATGTCATCGCGGGTATGGGCATCGGCCGTGGCGGTCAGCGCCAGCCGGGGGACGCCGGGGAAGGCATCCATCAAGGGCCGCAACAGGCGGTAATCCGGGCGGAAATCGTGGCCCCATTCGGACACGCAATGCGCTTCATCCACCGCGAACAGCGCCACCTGCGCGCTGGCGAGGAGATCGCGGAAATGCTGCTGGCTGGCCCGTTCCGGCGCGACGTAGAGCAGATCCAGCTCGCCGGCCCGGAATGCGTCCATCGTCGCCATCCGGTCATCATCGACGCTGGTCAGGGTGGCGGCACGGATGCCGTTGGCACGGGCGGAACGCAGCTGGTCATGCATCAGGGCGATCAGCGGGGAAATCACCACGCAAGTGCCGGGCAACATGGTGGCGGGCAGCTGGTAGGTGAGCGATTTGCCCGCGCCGGTCGGCATTACCGCCAGGGTGGACTGGCCCGCCAGCACCCGGTCGACCACTTGCCGCTGCACCCCGCGGAAGCCTTCAAAGCCGAAAATGCGGCGCAGCTCGTCCTCGGCCCGCTGGATGGTCGCTGTGCCCTGCATCGCGGGTGCTTTGGCACGGCTGGCCGCCGGAGAGAACCTTTTGCCGCCGTTTTGCACCTTGAAAGTGTACGCCGCTGCTTTAGCCTCGCATTCCGCAGGAACAGGCGCCATGGCGTGACCGTAGTCCATGTTCGAAAGGCATTGTTTCGATGAAGAAGTTTTCCCTGATTGCCGCCGCCAGCCTCGCCACCCTGGCGCTGACAGCCTGTGGCGGGACCGATGACGCATCGGAAGACGCGATGGCCGATACGGTCGAAATGCCGGCTGACGATGCGATGGCCGCAGTGCCGGAACCGGTCGCTGCCGACACCACCCTGGCCACCCCGACTGACGCTGCCGCCACCAATGCTGTGGTCAGCGATCCGGTGAACGACGCGGCCGACGCCGCCGTGGCTGCCGCCGCCGATGTTGAAGCCGCCGCTGCCGCAGCCGATGCCGCGACCAAGCCGGCTGAATAAGCGCATGTCCTTGCGCGCGGGCGGGGCCCTGGCCCTGCTCGCCGCAATGGCCAGCGGGTGCCAGCAGGATACCGATCCCGGCCCCGGCGGGGTGACCGTGGGCGAAGCACGCGCGCTGGACGAAGCGGCGGAAATGCTGGACGCGCAAGTGCCGCCCGCCACCGCAACCCCCACTGCCACGGCCCGCTGAGCGATGGTCTGGCCCGCCAATTACGACGCCCTGCCCGCCGTGCCGGCTGACGTTTTCACCGCGCCGCTGGCTCGCCCGGCGCACGTGGGCGAAGACTGGCTGGAACCTGCCCAGCGCACCTATTCCGCTGACGATGACGCGGTGTGGAACGATCTGTTCGCCCGCCAGCTGGAGATTCTCCCCGGCCGCGCCTGCAGCGCCTTCCTCCATGGGCTGGACAAACTGGACCTTGGCCGGGGCGGAGTGCCTGATTTTGCCCGCCTGTCCGGCGAACTGGACGCGCTGACCGGGTGGAGCGTGGTGCCGGTGCCGATGCTGATCCCGGACCACGTGTTCTTCTGGCACCTGGCCAACCGCCGGTTCCCGGCCGGCAATTTCATCCGCAGCCGCGCCACCTTCGATTACATCCAGGAACCCGACGTGTTCCATGATGTGTTCGGCCACGTGCCGATGCTGACCGATCCGGTCTTTGCCGACTATATGCAGGAATATGGCCGCGCCGGGTGGAAGGCGATGCAGTACAACCGCCTGAAATCACTGGGCGCGCTGTATTGGTACACGGTCGAATTCGGGCTGATACGCGAAGGCGGGGACTTGCGGATCTATGGTGCCGGGATCCTGTCCGGCCCGCGTGAGGCGGTCTTCGCGCTGGAAGGGCAAAGCCCCAACCGGATCATGCTGAATGTCGACCGGGTGATGCGCACCGATTACGTGATCGACGATCTGCAACCGACGTACTTCGTGATCGAAAGACTGGCCGATCTGTACCACCAGACGGTGGAACGCGATTTCGACCGGCTGTACCGCAGCCTCAACCCCGGCTTTACCTACGCCAACAGCGCCGTGATCGACGTGGACGACGTGCTCCACCGCGGCACGCAGGAATACCACCTGCGCGGTGGCCGCGGATCAGGCGCGGCGGCGGTCTGACGGGTCAGCGAGCGTTCGAAATCAGCGCAGCGCCAGCCAGGCGAGGGCGGCGATCCCGATAACGATCCGGTACCAGGCGAACGGGGCAAAGCCGTGGCGGCTGACATAGGCGACGAAGCCCTTGATCACGGCCAGCGCGACCACGAACGACACGACAAAACCGATCCCGATCAGCCCGTACTGGCTGCCGTCCACCTGGTCCGCATGCTTGTACAGTTGCAGGGCGGTGGCCCCGGTCAGCGTCGGCAGGGCGAGGAAGAAGCTGAATTCGGCCGCCGTGCGCCGGTCCACGCCAAAGGCCATGGCCCCCAGGATGGTCGCGCCGGAACGGCTGACGCCCGGCACCATCGCCAGGCACTGCACCAGCCCGACCATCACCGATTGCTTCAGCGTCATATTGGCCACGCCGCCCGATTCCACCGGCTTGGCCATGCGTTCCACCACCAGGATCGCCACGCCGCCGATCAGCAGTGCCCAGGCAACCACCGCGGCGCTTTCCAGCATCAGTTCGATCTGGTCACCAAAGGCCAGGCCCAGGATCACCGCCGGGAAGAACGCCACCAGCAAGTTGCGGGTGAAGGCGACGGACTGGGGATCCCACCGGAACAGGCCGATGAAGGCATCCCAGAA
>JBARAF010000323.1:0-5492 GCA_049791695.1 Croceibacterium sp. | reverse complement strand
GGGCTGCCGGGCGCGGGCCCCACTGGGTGGTCACAGGCTCGCCGCGCACTTCCTGGAACGCAACGTTGAGCGCGATCAGCGAACGCGATTTCGGCGATCCGCCATAGTTGATTTCCGGGGTCACCACTTCGGACATGAAGACCTGGAAGCTGGGGTTGGCGGCCAGCTGCTCCAGCGCCTGTTCCGGGGTGCCGTTACGGGCCACGGTTTGCTTGGCCACTTCCGCCACCGCGCGGTTGAACTGCATATAGCTGCGGAAATCTTCCCAGCTGTAGACCTTGTGGTGGCCGGTAATCACGTGGTCCACGCCCTTGATGCCGTAGAAGGCGTCAGTCAGCGTAGTCGCCGCGGCCAGCTGCGATCCGCCCGATGCGGGGTCGATCAGCGGGCTCATGTGCCAGGCGTAGATGTCGCCCGCGGCCATCGTCCGGTCTGCCGGGAACACCACGAACGCATCGCCATCGGTGTGGCCCGCGCCGAAGTAGTACAGGTCGATCCGGTCAGCCCCGGCACCCAGTGTCAGCTTGTCGTCAAACGTGGTGTCAATGGTGCCGCCGTTGGGCAGCTTCACGATCCGCGCCGCACTGCGCGCCTGGGCGACGACCTGCACATTGTTGGCAGCCGTATCGATTTCGGTGTTGCTGCCCATGTGATCGGGATGGGAATGGGTATTGATGATCATCGTCACCGGCTTGTCGGTGATCTTGCGCACCTGGGCGAGGATCGATTCCCCGTTCTGCGGCAGCTTGGTATCGACCAGCACCACGCCATCGCTGCGCAGGAACACCACGGTATTCCCGCCCGCGCCGGGGATCCGGTACACGTGGTCCGAAACCTTTTCGATGTCGGTAATGCCGGGCAGGGCGCGGCCCTGGCCATAGGCGGTCACGGCAGTCATGCCGGCGACCAGGATCGAGCCGAGGATGGCCAGACGCTTCATTCAATTCCCTCCCGGAATTCCCATTGTTCTTTCGACGAACCAGTACAGGCCCGCGGCAATCACCACCAGCGATCCGCCGGTAACGATGGCTTTGCCCGAGGTCGGCCAGCGGCGCCTGATCGCGGCCAGCAGTGCGGCCACCAGCAGGACGACAAACAGCTGCCCCAGTTCCACCCCGACATTAAACGAAAACAGGCTCCAGCCAAGCGCTTCTTGAGGAAGTCCGAATTCCTTCAGTACATTGGCAAAGCCGAAACCGTGGATCAGGCCGAACAGCCCGGCGACCCACGGGCGCAAGTCTTTTCCCTCGCCCCGCAACAGGTTGTCGGCCCCGACTACCACGATCGTCAGGGCAATCGCGGGTTCGATGAAGAAGGCCGGCGGGTTGACGATGTCCAGCGCGGCCAGGCTGAGCGTAATGCTGTGCCCCACGGTAAAAGCGGTGACCACGACGGCCAGTTGCCGCCAGATGCCGCCCAGCAACAGCAGGGCGAACAGGAACAGCAGGTGGTCCGGCCCGATCAAGATGTGACATGCGCCAGAGGGGATGAAGGTCTTCATCACTTCCACCGCGCCCGCCGTGGTGCCGCGGTAGTATGTCCTGGCTTCGCTGTCCGGCCCGAAGATCCACTGCTGCCGCAAGGATCCCTGTTCGTAGACGTTGACGAACGTCTGGTGCTGCGGATCGTGGTCGAACAAATGCGCGCGGAATGGGAAGCGGGCAGGCGGCGGCCCCTCAACCCCGAAGCGCAGGATCAGCGCATCATCATCGGTGGCGGGTGTAATCGATTGCCAACGGATCGCCTCGCCCTGCGGCAGCTGGATGTGCGGCGCCAGCCAGGCCGACAGCCGCCCGAACTGTGCCTTTGCCTGCGCCGGATCGCGCAGCACGGCCGGGTCGGCCAGCCCAAGCACGAAAGCCGCATCGGCATCGTGGACGGTCACCTTGCCGGTCAGTCCGCCGTCAGCCAGTTCCAGGTCGAGATAGGAATAAGGCACCGGGTGCGCAGCCGCCGGTACGGCCAATAGCAATGCGGGCCACAGGGCGAAAAGCACGAAGATCCGGCGGACAAGCAGCATGGCGCGCGGTGTTACCGGCGACGGCGCGGATGGCAAGCGGGTGGTGGCGCGTTACTGGAACAGCCGGGGCGCGAAGTCGGTCAGGTAACGCCGCCAGTTGATCCAGGTGTGGCCGCCACCGCTCTCGTAATAGGTGTGCTTGATGCCGTACTTGTCCAGCATCGCCCGCGTCGGGGCGACGGTGCCATACAGGAAATCATCCTTGCCCATCGCGTAGTATACGAGGTCGAGATCGGTGGCCGCCATTTTCAGCGCGGCGTCGTTGGCCTGCTGGTATGCGGTCACGTCTGCCGGGCCCTGCATCCCCAGGCCCATCGAAAACACGCCGATGTAATCGAACAGTTCCGGGTGGGTCAGGCCAAAGCGCAGGGTGTGCGATCCGCCCATCGAAAGCCCGGCCATCGCCCGGTGATGCTGGTCGGCCTGGGTGCGGAAATTGCTGTCCACATAAGGGATCAGGTCGCGGATCAGGTCGTCGCCAAAGTCGGTGTTCGCCAACATATTACCGCCCGTCCTGTCCGGCGTGTGGCCGAACGGCATGACCACGATCATCGGCCTGGCCTTGCCCGCCGCAATCAGATTGTCGAGGATGTAGTGGGCATGGCCGACGCTGGTCCAGCTGTCCGCGCTGTCGCCGGCGCCGTGCACCAGGTACAGCACCGGATAGCGCGCGGCGTCCTTCATGTAACCGGGCGGGGTGTAGACCACCGCGCCGCGTTTCTGCCCCAGGGTGGAGGACGGATATTCGATCCGGCTGACCGCGCCGTGGGCGATGGCCGGGTCATAGGCCTGGAAGGCCCCTTCCGGCCCGGTCACTTCGAAGGTCGAATTGGTCCCGGCGCGTTCGTGGCTGAAGGTGGTGGCCAGCGGATCCGGCACCCGCGCGCCATCGACTTCGAAGTTGAAGCGATAGGTATCGGCGGGGACGGCGACCCTGGTGGTCACGCTCCACAGCCCGGTCGCATCCTTCACCATCGGCAGACCGCGCACGGCACCGGGGGCCATGCCCATCGGGATCGCTTCATCGATGTCGTTGCTGGTCACCTTGGCGCTTTGCGCTTCCGGCGCGCAAAGGCGGAAAGTGACACGGCCATCGGGCATTTGCTAGACTGATTTCCATGCGGGCGGCGGGGCGAACATTCCGGTCGGGCGGCAACTGGGGACAGGCGACGTGGCGGCAGGCGTCGCCTGCTGCGCGGCAACCGGTGCGGCGGCCAGCAGCATCGCGGCGGCAAGGATGTTCTGAGACTTCACGGCAGGTCCTTCCCGGGATCGCTATTCTCCAGCACTGTCGCCGCAGGTTGACAGTTTGACAAGCGCCCAGCGCGCCAGCACAGCCTGCACCGGGGACGCAAGGAGAGGACCGCCGTGAAGTATAATGTAACCGGGCGCCTGGCCGCCGTGCTGCTGGCCAGCGCCGCTGCGGTGCAGGCCGCGCCCGCGATGGCGCAGGATGATGCCGCCACCCGCGCCGCTGCCACCGAAGCGCAGATGACCGATGCCGAACGGGTGACCCTGACCCTTGGCCTGCTGACCTCCGCCATGCCCGGCCGCCCGGCCCCGCCGCCGGAAGCGCGGCCAGGTGCAGGTTACATCCCCGGCGTGCCGCGGCTGGGCGTGCCCGCGCTGTATGAAGTCGACGCCAGCCTGGGGGTCGCCTGGATCAACGGCACCCGCGGCAGCGGCGGCACGCAGTTGCCCAGCGGCACTGCGCAGGCGGCCACTTTCGATGCGGCGCTGATCGAGGCTGGTGGGCGGATGATCGGCGGCGAAGCGCGGGCGCGCGGTTTCAACGTGATGCTGGCGGGCGGCGTCAACCTGATGCGCGATCCGCGCAACGGGCGCACATTCGAATATTTCAGCGAAGATCCGCTGCTGGCAGGCGTGCTGGGCGGGGCGGCGATCCGAGGCATCCAGTCCAACCAGATCATTTCCACGGTCAAGCATTTCGCCATCAACCCGCAGGAAACCGGCCGCGCTTTCATGAACGCGGTGATTGCGGACGATGCCGCCCGCGAAAGTGACCTGCTGGCGTTCCAGATTGCCATCGAACAGGGCGATCCGGGCAGCGTGATGTGCGCGTACAACGCGATCAACGGCCCGCTTTCGTGCGGCAGCAAATACCTGCTGACCGACGTGCTTCGGCGGGATTGGGGTTACCGTGGCTTCGTGATGAGCGACTGGGGCGCGGTCGATGCACTGGATTTCGCACTGGCCGGGCTGGACCAGCAATCGGGCAGCGGGATCGATCCGCAGCCGTTTCTGGGCGAACCGCTTAAGGCGGCGGCGGCCCGCGACCCCGCATACCGCAAGCGGCTGGGCGAAATGACCCGCGCGATCCTCCATGCGGTTTATGACAACGGGCTGGACCGGAACCCGGTTTCGGTCGGCACTGTGGCCGATCCTGCCGCCAATGCCGCGGTGGCGCTGAAGGTGGCGCAGCAAGGCATCGTCCTGCTGACCAACCGCGATGCTATCCTGCCGCTGGGGCCGGACACGCGGCGGATCGCGGTGATCGGCGGGATGGCCGATGTAGGGACCGTGGTTGGCGGCGGGTCTTCCAAGGTGCTGGGTGATGATGGCCCGGCGGCCACCCTGCCGTTCCTGCGTGATCGCAACGGGCCGTTTTCCTTCATGACCGATCAGCATTTCAACCGGTCGGTCCCGCTGGCCGCCATTACCGCCGCCGCGCCGGGGGCCACGGTCCGTTATCGCGACGGGCGCTATCTGGCGGAAGCCACTGCTGCTGCGGCGCAGGCGGACGTGGTGATCCTGTTCGCCAACCAATATATGACCGAAGGCTATGACGTGCCCGATCTGTCGCTGCCCGACGGGCAGGATGCGCTGATCGAAGCCGTGGCGGCGGCCAATCCCAACGTGGTGGTCGTGCTGCAAAGTGGTGGCCCGGTGGCAATGCCATGGAAGGACAAGGTGCGCGCCGTGGTCGAAGCCTGGTATCCGGGCGCGATGGGGGCTCAAGCCATTGCCGACGTGCTGTTCGGCAAGGTCAATCCTTCGGGCCGCCTGCCGATCAGCTTTCCTGCTTCCGTCGACCAGTTGCCACGTCCGGCGCTGGACGGGGCGGGGACGGTGGAGCCCAATTTCGTCGGCGTCGGGGCATCCGGCCAGGCGCTGTCGGTCGATTACAATATCGAAGGCAGCGACATCGGGTACCGCTGGTACGCCCGGCAGAGGACCACGCCGCTGTTCCCGTTTGGCCACGGCCTGTCCTACACCACGTTCGCCCGTGAAGGGCTGAGCGTGACCCGGCGGGGGGACAAGCTGGTTGCGCGGGTGAGCCTGCGCAACACCGGTGCCCGCGCCGGGGCGGAAGTGGCGCAGGTTTACCTCGCCGATGCCGCTGGCAAAACCATGCGGCGGCTGGCAGGTTTCGCGCGGGTGGAGCTTGCCCCCGGTGAGGCGCGCCAGGTGGACGTGCCGCTGGAAACCCGCGTGATTGCCGAATGGGGCA
>JBARAF010000322.1:0-11509 GCA_049791695.1 Croceibacterium sp. | reverse complement strand
CGTGACACCTGCAGCACCACCAGTACCAGCACGCCCATCAGGGCCAGGGTGCTGGCGCTGCGCAGCAGGCGGCCCAGCATCGGCAGCGGGCGCGCCAGCATCGATCCGGAAATGCCCACGGCCATGGCCACCAGCGCCGCCATCAGCAGCCCGGATTGCGGCACGGCCGCCAGCGTAGCGGCCAGCTGGTCACGGAGGGGGGTGAGGTCCATCCGGCCAATATAGGCGGGATGGACCTCAAATCCAGTTCAGCCCGGTCAGGCGGCGTCGCGTTGCCGGTCGGTCATTTCCAGGTTGAGCATTTCTGCCAGCAGGAACGCCAGTTCCAGCGACTGCGCGGCGTTGAGGCGCGGATCGCAATGGGTGTGGTACCGGTCAGCCAGCCCGGCATCGGTGATCGCCACGGCGCCGCCGGTGCATTCGGTCACGTCCTGGCCGGTCATTTCGATGTGGATGCCGCCGGCATGGGTGCCTTCGGCGCGGTGCACGGCAAAGAACCCGCGCACTTCGGCCAGGATCCGGTCGAACGGGCGGGTCTTGTAACCGCTGTCGGCCTTGATCACGTTGCCGTGCATCGGATCGCAGGACCAGACCACGCTGTGGCCTTCACGTTCCACGGCGCGGATCAGGCGCGGCAGGCCGGCTTCCACCTTGTCATGGCCGAACCGGCTGATCAGGGTGATACGGCCCGCTTCACGGCCCGGGTTCAGCGTATCCAGCAGGCGCAGCAGGGCGTCCGGCTCCAGGCTCGGCCCGCACTTCATGCCCAGCGGGTTGCCCACGCCGCGCAGGAATTCCACGTGCGCGCTGTTTTCAAACCGGGTGCGATCGCCGATCCACAGCATATGTGCGCTGGTATCGAACCACTGGCCGGTCAGCGAATCCTGCCGGGTCAGCGCCTGTTCGTACTGCAGCAGCAACGCTTCGTGGCTGGTGTAGAAACTGGCGCTTTTCAGCTGCGGGGTGTTTTCCGGATCGATCCCGCAGGCTTCCATGAAGTCCAGCGCTTCACCGATGCGGTCGGCAATGTCCTTGAACTTGTCGGCCCAGGGGCTGCGGCCCATGAATTCCAGCGTCCACTTGTGGACCTGGCGCAGGTTGGCATAGCCGCCACCGGCGAAAGCGCGCAGCAGGTTCAGCGTCGCCGCCGCCTGGCTGTAGGCGCGGATCATCCGCTGCGGATCGTTGGTGCGGGTCGCCGGATCGAAATCGATGCCGTTGATGATGTCGCCGAGGTAGCTCGGCAGTTCCACGCCGCCCTGCACTTCGGTCGGCGCGCTGCGCGGCTTGGCGAACTGGCCGGCCATGCGGCCCACCTTCACCACCGGCATCTTGCTGGCGAACGTCATCACCGCGGCCATCTGCAACAGCACGCGGAAGGTATCGCGGATGTTGTTGGCGTGGAATTCGGCAAAGCTTTCGGCGCAGTCGCCGCCTTGCAGCAGGAACGCCTTGCCCGCGGCCACATCGGCCAGTTCGGCCTTCAGATCGCGCGCTTCACCGGCAAAGACCAGCGGCGGAAAGTTGGCCAGAGTCGTTTCAGCCGCAGCCAGCGCTGCGCTGTCTTCATAAACGGGGAGGTGCTTTGCCTCGTACCGCTTCCAGCTTTCCGGGTTCCAATCCTGTGCCACTTTACCGATAATCCATTTTGGGTCTTGGGGAAGCCCGCGCCCCTACGCCCCCCGGGCGGGGGGTGCAAATGTTACATCGGTTATCGCCTTCAGCCCTGTCAGCGAGCGGCAGCCCGGGCAGCCGGTGCCGTTTGCGCGGCGGCCATTGCCTGCGGTTCGATTGCCACGTGCCAGCCGGGGCGGGCCCCGAAGTACCGGGCGGCCAGGGCGCGGATCTCTTCCGGGGTCACTTCGGTGTAATCGTGGAACAACGACGGCACGTGGGCCAGCCGCTGGCTGTCGAACGCGCTGCCCTGCATGATGTTGAGCAGGAAGGTATGCCCGGTCAGCAGCCGTTCCAGCGTCTGCTTCAGCGGTTCGGTCACCCGGCTCAGTTCGTCCGCAGTAGGCGGCGTGGTGGCCAGATTGGCGGCAATCGCGTCCGCTTCCTTGAAGAACAGGCCAAGCTTGTCCGGCGGCAATTGCGCCATGGCATAGATCGAACCGCCACTGGTGACATCGAGCGGCCAGCTGGAGCCGACATCGGGGGCATAGCTGGCGCCGATCCGTTCCCGCATCGAATCGAGCAGGCGGTTGGCGAAGACTTGCGCCAGCACTTCCAGCTTGCGGCTTTCCGGCAAGCCGGCAGAGCCCGCCCCGGTCGGCCACAAGACCAGCCCGGCGGCCTGGTCCGCATCGCCGCGATGGGCAATCACGGTCGGTGCCTGGCCCCCTGCGGGGAACGCGGGGCCGTTGTCATTGGCCGCAACCGGCAAGGGTTCGGCACGCGGCGGCAGGGCGCCAAAAGTGCGGGCCAAAGCCTCACCCACGTTTGCGCGGTCGAAATCGCCGAACACGGCCACTTCGACCGGGCCTTGCTGCAGCATCCGCGCCCATACGTCGCGGAAACCGGTGGGGGTGGTATCGCGCAACTGGTCGGGCGTGGGGGTGGCGTACAGCGGATCACGCCCGTGCAGCAGCCAGCCGAAATCGCGGTTGAGGATGCCGCTGGGGCTGCTTGCCATGCTGTCATAGGCGAGCAGCGATGCCGCCTTGGCGCGGAAGAACGGGGCCGGTTCCCAGCGCGGCGTCGCCAGCTTGGCGGCGAACAGATACAGCTGGTCGGCCACATCCTCCGCCCTGGTCAGCCCTTCGAACACGAAAGCGCCGTCCTCGACATTGAAGGAAAAGCCGATCTTGCGGCCGGTGGTCAGCCGGTCGAGATCTTCCTGGCCGAGTTCTCCGAGGCCGGAGGTGATCAGCGCCCCTTCACCCAGGTGCAGATAGGCGACTTCCGAAGGTACAAAGGCCTTGCGCCCCTGGCCGAAACGCACCCGCACGGTCACCCGGCCGGGTTCATTGCGGGTGGGGTACAGCAGCGCCTTGACCCCGTTGGCAAAAGTCAGCGTTTCCACTTCAAACCGTTCGTCCATGCTGGTCGAAAGCGGCTGCACGGCGGGGCCGATCGGCGGCAAGTTGGCAAACGTGGGTGCCGGGCCGGCCTGCCGGTCAGCCGCCGACGCGGTCACCGGGGCCAGCAATGCGGCGCGCAGGTCCGCATCGGTTGCCTCGCCTGCTTCCGGCGTCACCAGCAGGGCGCGCACGGCCGTGCCGGTGAACATCGCCTGCGTGTGGTCATTTATCGCCTGCGGGGTGAAGCGGTCCTTCATCCCGCGGAACACTTCGAGGAAAGTTTCCGGCGAGGCGACTGATTCGCGGATGTCCACCGCGTTGACCAGGTCATCCGCCAGCTTGGAACCGGCCTGGATGCGGCTCTGTTCCACCTGGTTGGCGAAGATCACGTCGAATTCGGCCAGTTCGCGATCAATTTCTTCCTGCGTGGGCGGATTGGCCAGGGCATCGGCAATCACGCCGCGCACGTCGGCCAGGGCCTTCTTCCAGTCGCCTTCGATCGGGGTAACGCCGACATAAGTGACATTGGCGGACCGGCTTGGCTTGTCCTGCTGCACCCCGGCCTGCAAGTAACTGGCCCCGGCGCGGGCGCGGCTTTCCAGCCGGCGGTTGATGATGGTTTCGGCAATCGAATCGATCAGCAGGCCACGGTTGTATTCCAGGTTGTCGGTCACCTGCTGCCACGGGCGCACGATGCCGAACGTCAGGTTGCGCGGCTGGCCCGGTTCCACCAGCACCCGCGCCACGTCCACCGGATTGGCCGGATCGGCCCCCTGCGGGGTCTTCGGGCGGCCGAAATCGGGCTGCTGTTCAGACTTGCCCGCCACCTTCCAGTCACCAAAGCGGGCTTCCACGATCCCGGCCAGCTGTTCCACCGGCATATCGCCGACCAGCACCACCACGGCCTTGTCCGGCCGGTACCAGCGGCGATGGAACGCGCGCACGGCATCCTGGGTGGCGCCTTGCAGCGTCACCACCGTGCCAATCGCATCGCGGTCCGCCAGCGGCTGGCCGGGGAAAAAGGCCCCGTTCAGGGCATTGACGATCCGTTCTTCCGGCCCTGCCCGTTCGCGCCGTTCAGCCAGCACGATCGGCACTTCGGTGGTGAGGTTGGCGGTGCTCAGCTTCGGTTCGCGGATCATCCCCGCCACCCGGCGCAGGGTATCGTCCAGCGAATCGCGGTTGGCGTTGGGCAGGTCGATGTGGAAGACCGTCTGCGTGGGGTATGTCAGCGCGTTGGTATCGGTGCCCAGCCCTGCCCCCAGCCGCTGGAAATGCGGGATCGCCTCGCCATTGGCGAAGACGCTGCTTTCCCGGAACACCAGGTGTTCGATCAGGTGGGCAAAGCCGCGTTCCGCCGGCTTTTCGTACAGCGATCCTGCATCGATCCGCACGCGGATGGATACCTGCCCCGGTGGCACGCCATTGCGCCGCACCGCATAACGCACCCCATTGGGCAGTTCGCCAAACAGCCATTGCCGGTCGATCGGAATGTCGGTGCCGCGATAGATCCACGGATCATCCGGCTGGGCAAATTTCGGCGCGGCGATGGGCGCAGGTGCGGGCGTTGCCGCCAGTGTCTTGTCAGCCTGGCTCGCCAGCACCGGCAGCGGGGCGAACAACAGGGCCGGAGCCAGCAGAGCGGGGGCGAGCAGGCGCAGCGCGCGCAGGGATAGCGACATGGCAACAGCTTAGGCGGGGATTTGATGAAGGGACAGTGAATGCTTGGCCCGAAAAAGAAGCCTTGCCTTGCCTGCCCCGGTGCCCGCTCCTACATCGGGAGCTATGTTCATCGAGACCGAAACCACCCCGAACCCCGCCACCCTGAAGTTCCTGCCGGGACAACAGGTGATGCACGCCGGCACGCGCGACTTTGCCAGCCCTGAAGATGCGGAGGCCAGCCCGCTGGCCCAGGCCCTGTTCGACACCGGCGACGTGACCGGCGTATTCTTCGGCCGCAACTTCGTATCCGTTACCGCAGGGCCGGGCGCGGACTGGGGCGCGCTGAAACCCCAGGTGGTGGCAGTGCTGCTGGATCATTTCCTGTCGCAGGCACCGCTGTTCGCAGGCGGCAACGCCAGCGGCATTGCCGTTCCGGCCGAAGCCGAAGGCATGGGCCATGACCCGGCGGATGACGATGTTGTGGAACAGATCAAGGAACTGATCGAAACCCGCGTACGCCCGGCCGTGGCCGGTGACGGCGGAGATATCCGCTATCACGGGTTCCGCGAAGGGGTGGTCTACCTGACCATGCAGGGTGCCTGCTCCGGGTGCCCCAGTTCCACCGCCACGCTGAAAAACGGGATCGAAAGCCTGCTGAAGCATTACGTTCCGGAAGTGACCGAAGTCCGCGCTGCCTGATCAACGATTGCCCTGATATTGCGTTTCCCGGAGTATTCCCGTGTCCGAAGCCTTGCCTGACACCTTAAGCGATTCCGCGCTGGACCAGCTGTTCCGCGATGCGCGCACTTACAACAAGTTCCTCCCGCGCGAAGTTTCTGACGAACAGATTCACGCAATCTGGGACCTTGTGAAAATGGGTCCGACTTCTGCCAACCAGCTGCCGCTGCGGATCGAATGGTGCAAATCGGCCGAAGCAAAGGACCGGCTGGCGCGCCATTGCAGCGAAGGCAATCAGGCAAAGGTCCGCGCCGCGCCGGTGGTGGCGATCCTGGCGATGGACCTCGATTTCCACGAACAGCTGCCCTGGCTGTTCCCGCACACCGATGCCCGCAGCTGGTTCACCGGCGATGCGGAAAAGCGCAAGGAAAGCGCCTTCCGCAATGCGACATTGCAGGGCGGATACTTTATCATGGCCGCACGCGCGCTGGGGCTGGATTGCGGGCCGATGTCCGGGTTCGACAATGCGGCGGTCGATGCCGAATTCTTTGCCGACCAGCCACAGTGGAAGAGCAATTTCATCTGTTCGGTCGGGTATGGGGATCGCGACAGCCTGTTCCCGCGCAGCCCGCGGCCGGAATTCGCCACGTTCAACCGCCTGAGCTGACCGGCGACCACCATGCGTACTCTCGCAATCGAAAGCGCGACCGAGGCATGCTCCGTCGCCCTGTTCGATGATGGGCAGCGGGTTGCCGGCTGTATCGAAGTGATTGGCCGGGGCCATGCGGAACGGCTGGTCCCGATGATTGCCGAACTGCCGGGCAAGGGCCGCGCCGATCGCATCGTCGTCTCGCTTGGCCCGGGCAGCTTTACCGGGGTCCGCATCGGCCTCGCCGCCGCCCGGGCGCTTGGCCTTGCCTGGAACGTCCCGGTGCTCGGATACCCCACCCTTGCGCTGGTCGCGGCAATGGGCCGTAAGAACACGGACCGGGGCGTGACGGTGTGCATGACCGGCGGCCACGGCGAATGGTTCGTGCAGCATTTCGCCGCCAATGGCCTGCCCGAAGCGGATCTCGCCTCGGCCGCGCCAGGCCTGGCCGAAGCGCGTCACGAACTGGTGGCCGGATCGCAGGCAGAGGCGCTGGTGGCCCGCACGGGGCGCGGCGAGGCCGTGAACCTGCTGCCAGACGCCAATGCCTTCGGCCTGCTCGATCCCGGCCTGATCGGCACTTCTCTCGCCCCGCTCTATGGCCGCCCGCCCGACGCCCGCCTGCCCGGTGTGGCGGCGTGAGGGACGATCTGGACCGAATCATGGCGGTAATGACCGCCGCCTTCGATCCCGCTTATGGCGAGGCCTGGACCAGACGGCAGGTGGAAGATGCGCTGCTGATCCCCGGCACGCGATACTTATTGGCCGGTCCGGACGGTGCCCCGCCGGAAGAAGACGCGCCTGCCGCGGGCTTCACTCTCAGCCGTGCAATTGCCGGGGAAGAAGAACTGTTGCTGCTCGCGGTGGAGCCTGCCTGGCGCGGACGCGGCATCGGTGGTGCATTGCTGAATCGGCTGAAGCAGACAGCGCAAAGCATTGGTGTTGATAAGGTTTTTCTCGAAATGCGCGACGGCAACCCGGCCGTTTCATTGTACCGTCGGGCGGGCTTTCGCGAAGTTGGCCGACGCCGCAACTATTATCGCAAAGGCACCGGAATCCCGCTGGATGCCATTACATTTTCCTACGAAATGAACCGCTCAAATGATTAAGATAGTAAACCATTCATAGTATTATGGTCAGTTACTCTTGAATCTTGCGGTCAAGGGGAGCAAGGCGGCATAGCAGGTGGAGAGTCCAATCGCTCATGCCTAACGCCAAAAAGGGCGGTCGCAAGAAAAGAGGTCTAACTATGGACAACCAGGAAAACGATATCAGTGAAACGCTGATCACGCTCACTTCGGACATCGTTGCTGCTCACGTCAGCAACAACTCTGTCGCAGTTGAAGATGTCGCCGCACTGATCCGCAACGTCTACGGCGCTCTGGCCGATCTGGGCACCAAGGTGGTGGCCGAAGTAAAGCCGGAACCTGCCGTGTCGGTTCGCGCGTCGATCAAGCCGGATTACATTGTCTGTCTCGAAGACGGCAAGAAGCTGAAGATGCTGAAGCGGTATCTGATGACCAACTTCCAGATGACTCCGGAAGAATATCGCGCGCGCTGGAACTTGCCCGCCGATTACCCGATGGTCGCCCCCGCCTATGCCGAACGCCGTCGCGAACTGGCGAAGGAAATCGGCCTTGGCCGCAAGCCCGGCCAGCGCCGTGGCCGCCGCAAAAAGGTCGTTGCCTGATCCACGGCATCACCCCCGGTTGAAAAAGCGCCCCGCCCCTTCCATAGAGGCGGGGCGCTTTTATTTATCGGGTCCGCCATTGCACCAGAACATCGATCTTGAAGCCCTGTGTGCCGAGCGCGGCCTGCGCATTACCGACCAGCGGCGGGTGATCGCCCGCGTCCTGTCGGAAGCGGATGACCACCCCGATGTGGAAGCACTGCACGAACGGGCCAGTGCCATCGACCCCAAGATTTCGATCGCCACGGTATACCGCACCGTGCGCCTGTTCGAAGAAGCAGGCATCCTCGACCGGCATGATTTCGGCGATGGCCGCGCCCGGTACGAAGCTGCACCCGAAGCGCACCATGACCACCTGATCGACGTCGAAAGCGGCAAGGTCGTCGAATTCGTTGATCCGGAACTGGAGGCCCTTCAGCGCCAGATCGCCGAACGGCTCGGCTATCGGCTGGTGGACCACCGGATGGAACTGTACGGCGTCCGCATCGACCGCGAAGATTAAGCCGCCCATGCCCACGGCCTTGCGCATGGCCCTGCGCTGCCTCGCCATCGTGGCGATTTTCCTCAGCGTTGTACCGGCCCATGTGGCCACTGCCCTGCTCGGCAAGCGGGATGTGGTGCCACCGCTGTTCCTGCGCTGGATGGGCCGCGCCTGCGGGTTGCAGGTCCGCTGTGTCGGCAAGCCCCGCCCCGGTGCGCTGTTCCTGGCCAACCATGTCAGCTGGCTGGACATCCTGGCGCTCGCCGGAGCCAGCCGGTCGATGTTCGTTGCCCATGCCGGGCTGTCGACCAATCCGGCGCTGAAATGGCTGTGTGCGCAGAATTTCACCGTCTTCATCACCCGTGACCGGCGCGGGTCCGTGGCCAAACAGGTGCAACAAGTGCGCGACGCGCTGCATCATCACCGCCCGCTGACGATTTTCCCCGAAGCGACCACCAACGATGGCACGGCCTTACTGCCGTTCCGCAGTTCGCTGCTATCGGCGGTGGAGCCGCTGGCACACGAGGTGCCGGTCCAGCCGGTCGCGCTGGAATACCACGATGCTGCCGGCATCGCCTGGGTCGGCGCTGAGCCGGGGCTGGCCAATTTCCGCCGGATCGTGCGACGCAAGGGGCGCATCGGCCTGACGATCCATTTCCTCGAACCGCTCGCCGGGGATGCCCTGCGTGATCGCAAGACGATGACCGCCGCTGCCCAGGCCGCCGTCGCCACTGCCTTGCGGCTTTAACTCCCCTTCCCTTTCCGGTAAGGGCCCGGCCCCATGCCCGTACGCGAAAAACCCAAGACCTACCGGGTCAAGAGCTTCGGCTGCCAGATGAACGTCTATGATGGCGAACGGATGGCCGAACTGCTGAACCAGCAAGGCATTGCCCCGGCTGCAGACGGTGAAGATGCCGATCTGGTGGTGCTGAACACCTGCCATATCCGTGAAAAGGCCGCAGAAAAGGTTTATTCCGACATCGGCCGGATGAAGCGCGAAGATGGCAGCAGCCCGCTGATCGCCGTGGCTGGCTGCGTCGCCCAGGCGGAAGGCGATGAAATCATGGCCCGCGCCCCGTCGGTGTCGATGGTGGTCGGCCCGCAGGCCTACCACCGCCTGCCGCAACTGCTGGAAACCGCCATTTCCGGCCAGCGGGCGACGGATACGGACATGCCCGCCAACGCCAAGTTTGACGTGCTGCCGCAGCGGCGGAAAGTGGGGCCGACGGCGTTTTTGACGGTGCAGGAAGGGTGCGACAAGTTCTGCACCTATTGCGTGGTGCCTTATACCCGTGGCGCGGAAATTTCCCGCCCGTTTGCGGACTTGCTGCGCGAAGCGGAGAAACTGGTCGAACACGGCGCGCGCGAGATCACGCTGCTGGGCCAGAACGTCAATGCCTGGACGGGCGAGGATGCGGCAGGCCGCGCCATCGGCCTCGACGGGCTGGCAAGGGCCCTGTCCAACTTGCCGGAATTGCAGCGCATTCGCTACACCACCAGCCACCCCAACGACGTGACTGACGGCCTGATAGCGGCCCATGGCGAATTGCCGAAACTGATGCCCTTTTTACACCTTCCGGTGCAGAGCGGCAGCGACCGGGTGTTGAAAGCGATGAACCGCAGCCACACCGTGGAATCGTACCTGAAAGTGCTGGAACGCTTCCGCGCCGCGCGGCCCGACATTGCCCTGTCGGGCGATTTCATCGTCGGCTTTCCCGGCGAGACCGAAGCCGAGTTCGAGGAAACCCTCGCGCTGGTGGGAACGGTGCAATACGCGCAAGCCTACAGCTTCAAGTACTCGCCCCGCCCCGGCACTCCTGCGGCGACGATGGACGGACAGATCGCCCGCGAGGTGATGGACGAACGGCTGCAGCGCCTGCAGGCGGCGATCAACCGCGACCAGTTGGCCTTCAACGCCGCCTCTGTCGGCAAGACCTGCCAGGTATTGGTCGAACGGCACGGCAAGAAGCCCGGGCAGTGGCTCGGCAAGTCCCCTTGGCTGCAATCGGTGTTCTTCGAAGGCGACGCCGCGCTTGGTGATCTGGTGACGGTGGAACTGGCCGCTGCCTGGGCCAATTCGATGGAAGGGCGCCTGCTTTCCGCAGCCGCCGCGTAAATTTGCGACAGTCCGGTGACTTTCCACTGCGCTGCGCGGGTTGCGGCCTTGCGTAGCGGGTAAGCGGTGCGCATCTTGTGGGCACAGACTCGCGAAAGGATCCGATGGCCCGCAAAACCACCCGTGCCGGTTCCCACCTGGCACCCTACGAAATGGGGGAACACCCCGAAGACCGCCACGATCATGCGCGGCGCGCCCGGGTGGAGATCCTGTTCGACGAAGTCGGCGTGCTGGGGGCCCTGTTCGGGGAATTCGACGCCAACCTGGTGCTGATCGAAAACCGGCTGGGTGTCTTCATCGCCGCGCGCGGCAACCGCATCGTGGTCGAAGGCACGGAAGACGAAGTGGCTCGCGCCCGGCAAGTGCTGGTGGCGATGCACGAACGGCTGCTGACCGGCGGCAAGCTGGACAGCGGCACCATCGAAGCCATCATCGCGATGAGCAACGAGCCGACGCTGGAAGGGATCATCACCGGCGATACCAAAGGCCCGCCGATCGCGATCCGCACGCGCAAGAAAACCATTACCCCGCGCACCAACACCCAGGTCGAATACATACGCCAGCTGGCCAGCCGTGACGTGATTTTCGCGCTCGGCCCGGCTGGCACCGGCAAGACCTACCTCGCCGTGGCGCAGGCCGTGGCCCAGCTGATCACCGGCAGCGTCCAGCGGCTGATCCTTTCCCGCCCGGCGGTGGAAGCAGGCGAACGGCTCGGCTTCCTGCCCGGCGACATGAAGGAAAAGGTCGATCCGTACCTGCGCCCGCTGTACGATGCGCTGTACGACTGTATGCCACCCGAACAGGTCGAACGGCGGCTGGCCAGCGGCGAGATTGAAATCGCCCCGATCGCCTTCATGCGCGGGCGCACCCTGGCCGATGCCTTCGTAATTCTGGACGAAGCGCAGAACACCACCCGCGAACAGATGAAGATGTTCCTCACCCGCTTCGGCCAGAACAGCCGGATGGTGATCTGTGGCGACCCGAGGCAGGTGGACATCCCCGGCGGCGACCGGATGAGCGGCCTGGCCGACGCGGTCGAACGGTTGAGCGGCGTCGAAGGCATCGGCGTAACCCGCTTCTCCACCGCCGACGTCGTCAGCCACCCGATCGTGGGGCGGATCGTCGAGGCTTACGAAGGTGAAAACGCCAAGCCGATGCATTGATGGTTATTCACGCGGAGGCGCGGAGCCAAGCAAAGTAGGTTCACACG
>JBARAF010000321.1:0-4933 GCA_049791695.1 Croceibacterium sp. | reverse complement strand
GCCCGAACAGGTCACCCGTGATGTGGTCGCCTCCGCTTTCCAGAGCGCCGGGCAGCGGTGCAGCGCCTTGCGCGTGCTGTACCTGCAGGACGATGTGGCCGACGCGATGCTGCACATGATCCGCGGCGCGTTCGAAGCGCTGGTGATCGGCGATCCGGCAGACCCGGCCACGGATGTTGGCCCGGTGATCGACGCCGAAGCGAAAGAGGCGCTGGAGACCCATATCGCAGCCATGCGCCGGATGGGCCACGCGGTGTGGCAGCGCGAATTGCCCGACGCCTGCGCCCGCGGCACTTTCGTCGCCCCGACGATCATCGAGATTGGCTCTATTGCCGACCTGAAGGCGGAAAACTTCGGCCCCGTGCTCCATGTAGCGCGCTTCCCCGCCAGCGGGCTGGAACAGGTGATCGAGGACATCAACCAGACCGGGTTCGGCCTGACGCTGGGCCTGCACAGCCGGATCGATGCCACCCGGCGACTGGTGGAAACGCGGGCGCGGGTTGGCAACTTCTACGTCAACCGCAACCAGATCGGCGCGGTCGTCGGCAGCCAGCCGTTCGGCGGTGAGGGCTTGTCGGGCACCGGACCCAAGGCCGGCGGGCCGCATTACCTGCCGCGCTTTGCGATCGAACGGGTGACCACGGTGGACACCACGGCAGCCGGCGGCAACGCCAGCCTGCTGGCGGGGGGATAAGTTCGGGGCGGAAAAGTCCGTCCCGCCCTTGCCCTATGTCCCGCAGTCGGCAATTCCTGCGGCATGACGATTCTTAGTGACCGCTGGATCCGCGACGAAACCCGCCGTTCAGGCATGATCGAACCATTCGTGGAGCATCAGCAGCGTGACGGGGTGATCTCGTACGGCCTGTCATCCTATGGCTATGACGCGCGGGTTTCCGACGATTTCAAGATCTTCACCAATGTCGATTCCGCCGTGGTCGATCCGAAGAACTTTGATTCCAACAGCTTCGTTGATCGCAAGACCGATGTCTGCGTGATCCCGCCGAACAGTTTCGTGCTGGCGCGGACAGTGGAATATTTCCGGATCCCGCGCGACGTGCTGGTGATCTGCCTTGGCAAGAGCACCTATGCCCGCTGCGGCATCATCGTGAACGTCACCCCGCTGGAACCGGAATGGGAAGGCCATGTGACGCTGGAATTTTCCAACACCACCCCGCTGCCGGCCAAGATTTACGCCAACGAAGGCGCCTGCCAGTTCCTGTTCCTGAAGGGGAACGAACCGTGCCAGGTCAGCTATGCCGACCGTTCCGGCAAATATATGGGCCAGCGCGGTGTAACCCTGCCCAAACTGTAAAAAATACTCGCGGGAGAGAGACATGACCGACATCGCAGCGCTGCTGGCGCGGATCGAGAAGCTTGAGGCGCGGGCGCAAGCGGCGGAAGATCATCGCGACCTGCTGAACCTGCAGGCGGCCTACGGCTATTACGTGGACAAGGGCCTGTGGGACAAGGCGGCGGACCTGTTCGCACAGGACGGCACGCTGGAAATCGCCGGGCGCGGGGTGTTCGTGGGGCAGGACCGGGTGCGCGCCTATCTCCACCACTTGCCACCTTACGGCGCCGGGGTGATCTACAACCACATGCAGTTGCAGCCAGTGCTGCACATCGACAGCGCAGCCGGTACCGCCAAGGGCCGCTGGCGCACCTTGATGATGGTCGGCTTCCTCGGCAACGAAGGCCGCTGGGGCGAAGCGACCTATGAAAACAGCTATGTCCGCGAAAACGGCAAATGGCGCATTGCCAGCCTGCACGGCATCATCAACTTCTACGCCGAATATGACCAGGGCTGGCACCGGGGCGGCGTGCCCTTGCTGAAATCGATCGACGGCCTGCAAGCAGACCGGCCGCAGAGCTTCGAATATGAAGCCTTCCCCGAACCGGTCATCGCGCCGTTCCATTACGACGAGGTGTAATCCTTCGACAGGCTCAGGATGGGCGGACGTAGAGCGAGCCGCTCACCCCGAGCCTGTCGATGGGTCAGAAGCTTGAGCGCAGGCTCAGCTTCACGTTGCGGCCCGCCATCGGCACGAAATCCTTGGTGAAGCTGGCGTGGCGGCGGCCTTCCACGTCGAACACGTTGTCTGCCTGCAACATCACCGTGACATTGTCCTGCCCGCGCAACGGCTTCCACGCCACCGACAGGTTGGTGAGGGTGAAGCCGGCGGTGGTCGTTTCATAGGCAGCGATGCGATCCTGCGCGTTGAAGTGCTGCACTTCGGCCCTGAGGTCGAACTGGTCGCTCTGCCATTCCAGCGCGCCCAGCAGGCTAAGCGGCGGCATCCGCGGCACGGGTGAGCCATCGGCCAGCGTGGCCCGCACGTAATCGCCCTGCAGATCAGCCACCACGGTGAAGCCATCACCGTGATAGATCGGGAAGCTCGCTTCCGCCTCCACCCCGAAGTGATCGGCCCCCTGCTGGAAATTGGCATAGACCGGCAGATCATCCTGCATGGCCCCGGTGGCTTGCAGATAGACGAAATCATCGAACCAGGTGCGATAGACGCTCAGCCCCAGGTCCGCCCCGCCCAGGGTGGCGCGGGCATAGGCTTCCAGCCCCAGGGCGGTTTCCTGACGCAAGCCGGGGTTGCCCTGTTCGTACTGCTGGGTGGCAATGTGCGGCCCATTGGCAAACAGTTCCTCCGCCGACGGCGCCCGGGCCGCGCGCGATCCGTTGAGGCCCAGCCGCAATCCGGGCATCGGGCTGTAGGCAAGGCCCAGAGCGGCCGAGATGCTGTCGAACCCGCGCTTCAGGCCCAGCGTATCGGCCTTCATGTCGGTCCGTTCGTAACGGGTGCCGAATTCAAGCTCGAACGGGTCCAGTTCCACTTCCTGCAGGGTAAACAGGGCGAAGCTGCGGGTCAGGTTGGCAGGCACGAAGGCTTCATCACCAATCGCCTGGAAATCGCGCACCATGAACTGGCCGCCAACCGAACCGTGCCAGCCGCCGCGGTCCTGCTGGATCAGTTCCACCCGCCCTTCCGCGCCCTTGACCAGGAAAGTGGTGCCCACCTGATCGCCTTCGAATTCGATGTGCTTGTAATCGGAATAGCCCCAGCGCGTGGTCGCTTCTTCAAAGAAGCCGTCCCCCAGGTTGAGCGATCCGCGCAAATCGGCGCGATATTGCTGGAGGCCGATGGATACTCCCTCCGCTTCGCCGGGGGCGGCTTCATGGTGGCCCAGGCCTGGGCGTTCCGGCACGCCATAATTGGTATCGAAATAGCTTACCGAGACGCCCAGGCTGCCGCCCGAACCGATCCATGCCAGGCCACTGCCGAGCGACCATGTTTCCGTGGCACTGCCGGGCAGCACGCCCGCAATATTCGCCGCTTCAACCAGTTCCGCCGCATGGTCCGGATCGCTTGCCTGGTCCTCCGCCGCTTCGCCCAGCAATTCTGCCCGCAGGCCCGCCGATGCGGCATAGCCAGGGATCTCCAGATCGCTGGTGGTGCGGTACGATCCATCGACATGGAACGCGACCGAGCCGGACAGCGGTACGTCGATCGAGGCCCCGCCTTCGCGCAAGTCATAAGCCGTATCGAGGGCGGCGATCACATCGACATGGACCGGCTCATGCGGCACCCGGCGCGGGATGCGCTTGTCCAGCACGTTGACCGCGCCGCCAATGGCCGAACTGCCATAAAGCAACACTGCCGGACCACGCAGAACCTCGATCCGTTCCGCCGTCAGCGGATCAATCGTCACCGCATGGTCGGCCGAGGTGTTGGACGCATCGATCGAACCTATGCCATCCTGCAGCACCCGCACCCGGTCCCCGGAAAAGCCGCGCAGGACCGGGCGGCTGGCACCGGGGGAAAAGCTGCTGGCAGATACGCCCGGTACCTTGGCCAGAATTTCCCCGATCTGGCCTGCGGCGTTGCGTTGCAGGTCTTCCGCTTCGACCACACTGGTCCCGGCCAGCATATCCAGCCGCTTCAGGCCCCCTGCCGTGACCACGATCTGGCCGTGAAAATCATCCCCGTCCGCCGCTTGCCCAGCAGTCTGGCTGGCCCCCGAGTCGCTGCTAGATTGCGGCGTCTCCTGTGCGGCCAGCGGCGTGGTGGGCAGGAATGCGGCAGAAAGCAGCAAGGCGGCGCGCGAAAGCTTCATGAATGGACCCGTTCGTGTTTGTATTGTTTGAGACAATATAACATGAACGCTGCACTGCACAAAGGATTTTGGGAAGCGACGGGCGTTGAAACGGGGTCCGCAAGCGGCGGGCGGAGTTAACCGGAAGCGGCGGCCAGCAACCTGGCGCGGTCCCCCTGTTCCCCGATCAGGGGCAGCAGCGCGTGCATATCCGGCCCACGGGCCCGCCCGGTAAGCGCCAGCCGCAGCGGCAGGAACAGCGCCTTGCCCTTGCGCCCGGTGGCTTCCTTCAGCGCGGCGGTAAGGGCGTTCCACGGGTCATCGCCCCAGGCCATTAGTGCCGCAGCCTCGGCGCAAAAGGCGCGGTCCTCTTCGGGCAGGTCGGTTGGGGGCACTGGACCGGTGACGACCTGCCACCAGTCGGCAGCATCGGCCATGGTTTCCAGGTTCGGGCGGATTGCCTGCCAGGCGACATCGTCCATGCCGGCGGGCAGCCGGTGCTGCACTGCCGCAAACGGCAGGCCGTGGATGATCGCGGCATTGATCCGCACAAGTTCCGCATCGTCGAACCGGGCCGGGGCTCGGCCGAAAGTGGCCAGATCGAACCCGTCCACCAGGGCCTGGCGATCCACCACGGCTTCCACCGGCTGCGAGGTGCCAAGCCGGGCCAACAGGCTGAGCAATGCTTCCGGCTCCAACCCCGCTTCGCGGAAGGCGTCGCAGCCGAGCGAGCCGAGCCGTTTCGACAGCTTGCCTTCCGCCCCAACCAGCAGCGCCTCGTGCGCAAAGCGCGGCGGCGCTGCGCCAAGGGCGGTGAACATCTGTAATT
>JBARAF010000320.1:0-1635 GCA_049791695.1 Croceibacterium sp. | reverse complement strand
GTCGAATCCCATCTCAGCCAGTCGTCGGCGGAAACCTACGAGCCGCACGGGCGCTACAGCCTGGTGTGGAAGAAAGGCGACGCCCTTGTCTACGCTTGATCCTCGCCAGCGCTTGCCTGCTCTCCATCCTCCCAAGACCGACGAGACACCCTGATGGCTGCCATTATCGAAACCTCCACCGAACATGCGCCGGTCGTCCGCGCCAGCCGCAAGGGCCTCTGGCTGCTGGCGCCCGGCGTCATCTGGATGGTGCTTTTCCTGGTCCTGCCGATCGCCATGATGGTCTATGTGTCGTTCTGGACGCAGACCACTTTCAAGATCGAGCCGAAGCTGACCTTGTCGAGCTGGATCACCTTCTTTTCCAGCGACACCTATATCGGCGCGCTGTGGACGACGGTGCGCATCTGGCTGACGGTGCTGGTCGCCACATTGCTGGTCGGTTATCCCGCCGCCTTGTTCGTCGGCCTGTTCGTCAAGAACAAGATGCTGTCGACGGTGCTCCTGGTGCTGTGCGTCATCCCGTTCTGGACCTCGTTCCTGATCCGCGTGCTGGCCTGGCGGCCGATGCTCGGCAAGGAAGGGGCGATCAACATGATCCTGATGAAGGTCGGCATCATCCATCAACCGATCGAAGTGCTGCTGTTTTCCGATCTGTCGGTGATCATCGGCATGACGCAGATCTACTGCGTGTTCATGGTCGGGCCGATCGCCTTCATGCTCGGCCGCATCGATCCGTCGATCATCGAGGCGGCGCAGGATCTCGGCGCCGGCTTCTGGCGGATCTTCCGCACCATCATCCTGCCGCTGTCGATGCCCGGCGTCGTCGTCGGCTCGATCTTCGTGTCGGTGATGGTGCTGGGCGAATTCGCAACCTCTGCCGCACTTTCGGGCCGCAAGGTCAACCTGCTCGGCAATATCATCGTCACCCAGGTGGGGTCGCTGAAATGGGCGTTCGCGGCGGTGGCCGGCGTGGTGCTGACGGTGCTGATGGGGGCGGTCGTCGCGGCCCTGCTCCGGGTCGTCGATCTCAGGAAGGAGCTCTGATCATGAACGCAGGCGGTATCAAGTTCGGCCTTGGCGTTTATACGACGCTGTTCCTGGTGTTCCTCTACGGACCATTGCTGGTGCTCGCCATCCTGTCCTTCCAGACGGGTCCCGAAGGCGGGCCGCAATTTCCGATCATCGAATGGTCGGTCTACTGGTACCAGCATCTGTTCGGGCTGACGCCGCCGTCGCGGATCGCGCCGCTGCCGATCGAGGAGGCGCTGTTCCGCTCGATGGCGCTGGCGATCATGACCATGGTGGTGTCCACCGTGCTCGGCGTCACTGCCGCCCAGGCGTTCCGGCAGAAGTTCCGCGGCTCCGGCGTGGTGTTCTATCTGATCGTGCTGGGGATGATGGTGCCGGGCGTGCTGGTCGGGCTGGGCATGGCGCTGGTCGCCAATACGCTGGGCATCGATCGCCACTGGTGGGGCACGGCCTTCGTGCTGCATGTCGTCTATACCTTCCCGTTTGCCTTCCTGGTGATGCTGGCGATCTTCAACCGCTTCGACGCCACCGTCGAGGAGGCCTCGTGGTCGCTCGGGGTGTCGCCGGCCCGCACCTTCCGCAAGATCACCTTTCCGCTGATCTTCC
>JBARAF010000319.1:0-10829 GCA_049791695.1 Croceibacterium sp. | reverse complement strand
GGCCAGCCCCGCGCCGAGTTTGACCCAGCCCTGCGCCGCTTCCGGCAGGCGTCCGGCCAGCGCATCGATCACGCCTGCGCCGATCAGTCCGGTCAGGCCGCCCAGCGATGCGGGCAGATGGCCGGTCGGGCCGAACACCAGGCTCAGCACCGTGGCCAACAGCGCCATTGCCAGCACCAGCAGTGCCACCGTGGCCCACCAGCGGCGGCCATGCGGGGTTTCTTCATGTTCGGCATCGCGCCACAGCTTCTGGGCGAAGGCATACAACATCGGCAGCAGCAGCACCGCCACCACGCCAAAGATGAACAGCGCCCGTTCCGCGGCCCATGCACCGGGGCGGCCCATCCAGTTCTGCACCTGGTCCCCTGCTGCGGTCGATGGCGCAGGGTCGGTCTGGGCATAGGATACCAGCGCCAGCGCCAGGAATGCCATCAGGGCAAACAGCAGCCCGGCCCCGGCCAATTGCACAGCCCGGGCCAGCGAACGGCGGAAGGCCGCGCGCCAGTCAGCCGGCTGGGGCCGTGGGGTTGCTCGGGATGCCATGGGTACTCCTCGTCCGCGCCGGCAGGGCGCCTGTTGCTGCATAATCGCCCTCGGGGGACTCGCCGTCAAGAATCCCGGCGGTGCGGCCTTTTCAACTCAGCCCGTCGATCGCGGCCCAGCGCGGCCAGCCCAGCCTGCGGGCGGTGGCACGGTTCATCCCGCCCAGCGCCACCACGGGCAGGCGCGACCGTCTTGCCAGCAGGTGAAATTTCAGCGGACCCAGCGTGGCCGCGCCGGGATGGCTGCGGGTGGGGAAGACGGGGGACAACAGCACCGCCGCCGCCTGTGACCGGTTGGCACGGGCCAGTTCACGCAAGTCATGCACTGTCGCCAATGTGCCTGCCGGGCCATAGCTGCCATCCGCGCCCCAGCGGCGCCCATCGGTTGCGCTTCCGGCCAGCAGCACCACATGGCTGCGCGCCCGCGCCAGCCGTAACAGCTGCGCAAAGCGCGCGCGCCGTTCCCCCGCTGGCAGGTGGTAATGGCGAAACACGAAGCCCGATCCGCGTGGCAGCCGGCGCAGCGCCTGTTCCAGCGCGGCATCATTGCGCGCATCGGACAGAAGCCACAGGCAGGGGAGGGGCTGGCGAACAGGCATTGGCCCGCTATAGGCCGCTGCGATGGAAAGCGCAGCCACCCTGCTCGCCCGTGTCGAGGACCGTATTGCCAAGGCTTGCAAGCTTGCCGGGCGGAACAGATCCGAAGTCACGCTGGTCGCGGTCAGCAAGACCCACCCGGCAGAGGCGATCGCGCCGCTGATCGAGGCGGGGCAGGCAGTATTCGGTGAAAACCGGGTGCAGGAAGCGGAAGGCAAATGGCCCGCCTTGCGCGAACGGTTCCCGCAGGTTCAGCTGCATCTGGTTGGCCAGCTGCAATCGAACAAGGCGGATGAAGCGGTGGCGCTGTTCGATGCGATCCATTCGCTTGACCGGCCCAGCCTGGTCACCGCGCTGGCGCGGGCGATGGACAAGGCCGGGCGGCAGGTGCCGTGTTTCGTACAGGTCAACATCGGTGCGGAAGACCAGAAGGGCGGTTGCGCGCTGGCCGATCTGCCCGCCTTGCTGGAACAGGCCCGCGTTGCCGCCATCCCGTTGGCCGGGCTGATGTGCGTGCCACCACTGGATATCGAACCCGCGCCGTTCTTCGCGCTGCTCGACAAGCTGGCTGACGATCACGGCCTGACCGGGCGGAGCATGGGGATGAGCGGCGATTTTGAAACCGCCATCATGCTGGGCGCAACCCATGTGCGGGTGGGCACGGCGCTGTTCGGGACCCGTGAAACGGCGCTGTAACCTGCCGGTTACAAGCCACGTTGCCGTAATTAACCTGACGCCATAGTGCTGATGGCGCATCCTTGCTGCCGGAATGCGGAAGGATGCCCCGATGAAGCTTGTACCATATGCGATGATCCCGGCATTGGCGCTGCTGGGAGCCTGTTCGGCGGACAAGCAACCGGCCGCGCCTGCCACCCAGACTTTTCACGAAGTGATGAAGGACAAGGTCGACGTTAACGCCGACGCCTTGTGGGATGTGGCCAACGCCGCAATCGGGGAGGAAGGCGGGATCGACCCCACGAAGATGACCGATGCGCAGTGGACGCAGATCGCCACGCGGGCTGAGGCGGTGCAGCAGGCCGCGCTGGAAATCGCCCGGATGGACCCGGTCGTGCTGGCAAGACCGGGGGTGAAAATCTCTGACGAAGGCATTCCCGGCGGACACAGGGCGGCGCAGGTGCAGGGACAGATTGACGCCAATCCACAAGGGCTGCGCGACATGGCGAATGTGCTCGCCGTCCACATGGGAGACATGGCCAAGGCTGCCCGCGCCCACGATGCGCCGCGGGCCGGGCCGCTGATCGATCAGCTCGATACGGTGTGCGAAAATTGCCACCTGGAATACTGGTACCCGACGCAGAAGGCGCTGATCGAGAAATACAAGATCAAGCGCTGAGGCAGGTCAGGCTGCCACGCCTTCCCTTTGGTCTGCCGCAGCGGCCAGCAGGGCTGTTTCGATCTGCGCCAGCCGGTCCTTGTTGGTTACTTTCCCGCCCAGCAGGTCGGTGACGTAGAAGGTATCCACTGCCCGTTCGCCATACTGGGTGATGTGGGCAGAATTGATGATCAGGCGGCATTCGAACAGCGCCCGCGCCAGCCGGTTCAGCAGGGCGGGTTTGTCGCGTGCGCTGACTTCCACCACGGTGAAGCGGCCTGATGCCTGGTTGTCGAAGAACACCGTTGCCAGCACGTCGAAACTGGCGGCGCGCGGGCGGGCCAGGGGGCGCTTGGCCAATTGCGGCACCAGTTGGATCTTGCCCGCCAGCGCATCTTCGATGGCGGCTTTCAGCCGGGCGATCTGGGTATCTTCGCGGAACGGCTGGCCCAGCGGATCTTGGACCAGGAAATTGTCCACCGCCATGCCTACGCGGGTGGTGTGGATGCGGGCGTCGATGATGTTGCCGCCGGCCAGATGGATCGCCCCGGCAATGCGGAAGAACAGGCCGGGGTGATCGCTGCCCATCACCGTCACCAGAGTGGCCCCGCGCGCGGGATAATAATGCGCGGCGATGGACAACTTGCGGCTGCCTTCGCGTGCGGCATCATACTGCGGCAGGTTCAGGGCGATGATGTCTTCCGGTTCGGCAATCCAGTAGGCATCGCCAAAGCGGTCTTCCAGATTGGTGACCAGCGAGCCTTGCTGGCCCAGCAGTTCGGCCACCCGCTGCTTCTTCGCCGCCACTTGTTCGGTGCGGCCGCGCCGCTTGTACCCCAGGCGCAGGCGCTCTTCCGCCAGTTCGTGCAATTCACCCAGCAGCTGGCGCTTCCAGCTGTTCCAGATGCCGGGGCCGACTGCACGGATATCGACGATGGTCAGCAGCGACAGCTGGCGCAGCCGCTCGATGCTCTGCACCTGTTCGACGAAATCTGTGATCGTCTTGGGATCGGCCAGGTCCCGCTTGAAGGCAGTCGCGCTCATCAGCAGGTGCTTGGCGACCAGCCAGCTGACCAGTTCGGTCTCTTCCTCGCTCAGGCCCAGCCGCGGACACAGTTTCAGCGCCACTTCCGCGCCCAGCAGCGAATGGTCGCCGCCCCGGCCCTTGGCAATGTCATGCAGCAGGGTGGCGACGTAGATCACCCGGCGGCTGGCCAGTTGCTGGATCAAGTCGGTCGCCAGCGGATGGTCGCCGCGCAGTTCCCCCTTTTCGATCCGCGCCAGCAGGCCGATCGCGCGGATCGTGTGTTCGTCCACCGTGTAATGGTGGTACATATCGAACTGCATCTGCGCGTTGACCTTGCCGAAATCCGGCACGAACCGGCCGAACACGCCGGATTCGTTCATCCAGCGCAGCACGGTTTCCGGATCGTTGCGACCGGTCAACAGCTTCAGGAACAGGTCGTTGGCGACAGGATTCTTGCGCAGGGCCGCATCCACATGGCCCAGGTCGCGGCGGATGATGCGCATGGTGGCGGGGTGGATTTCCAGCCTTTGTTCCTCGGCCAGCTGGAACACTTCCACCAGCCGCACCGGATCCGCCACGAACCAGTCGTCTTCCGGCGCGACGATCCGGCCACCGTCGATCGTGTAGCCTTTCAGCATTCGCGTGCGGCTGCGGAAACTGGCCAGGATCCCGCGCGGGCGGCGGCGCTGGCCGATTTCCTCGTCGATATGGGCCAGGAACACGCCGGTAAGGTGGCCCACCATCTGCGCTTGCAGGAAATAGTACTGCATGAACCGTTCGACCGCACTGCGGCCGGGGCGGTCGGCAAACTGCATCCGCCGGGCCACTTCGCGCTGCAGGTCGAAGGTCAGGCGGTCTTCCGGGCGGTTGGTAATGGTGTGCAGGTGGCACCGCACCGCCAGCAGGAACCCTTCGGCCCGGCGGAAGCTGCGGTATTCCTTCTGCGTCAGCAGGCCGATTTCCACCAGATCGGCGCTGCTGCGCACGCGGTGGATATATTTGCCGATCCAGTACAGCGTCTGCAAATCGCGCAGGCCACCCTTGCCGTCCTTCACATTGGGTTCGACGACATAGCGGCTGTCGCCCATCCGTTTGTGCCGCTGGTTCCGTTCTTCCAGTTTTTCGGCCACGAACTGGGCCTCGCTTCCGGGGACGACATCGGCCCAGAACCGGCGGCTCGCCTCGTCATACAGGGGCTGGTCGCCCCACAGGTAACGGCCTTCGAGGATCGCGGTGCGGATCGTCAGGTCGCCCTTGGCCATGCGCACCATGTCGTCCAGCGAGCGGCTGGAATGGCCGACCTTCAGCGAAAGGTCCCACAGGTAATACAGGATCGCTTCGATCACCTGTTCGCACCATGGCGTGGTCTTGGACGGGGTGATGAACGCGATATCGACGTCAGAATGGGGCGCCATTTCGCCACGGCCATAGCCACCCACCGCAATCAGCGTCAGCCGTTCGCCGCTGGACCGGTTGGCGCTGGGGTAGATGTCTTCGATCACATGGTCGTGGATCACCCGGATCAGTTGATCGACCAGGAAGGCCTGTCCCTGGGTAACTTCGTATCCGGCGCTGGGGCGTTCGGCCAGCCGTCGTGCCAGTTCCGCCCGGCCCTGGTCCATCGCGGCGCGCAGCAGGGCCACGATGGCCGGGCGTGCGGCGGGCATGGCCTGTTCCGCCACGGCCCCGGCAATGGCTGCGGCCAGCTGGCGGCGATCGACCACCGCGCGTTGATTGGGGACCTGCAAGGCACTCACACATCTGCACATAAGGCCATTGCGCAGCCTTGCAACGCCGTTCCCCCCTTGCGCGGCGGCAAATTGCTGGCAAGGCTGCACAGGACCAACTGAAGAACGGGATCCGGATGTTCGACCTGCTGGCCGCTGCTGCAAATGCGCCCCTGTACTGGAGCGATCTTGGCCTGAAGCCGGGGATCGACCTCGGCTTCTTCACCCTGCGCTATTATTCGCTGGCCTATCTGGCCGGGATCCTGGTCGCGTACTGGCAGCTGTCGAAGATGATCAAGGCCCCCGGCGCGCCCATGGCGCAGCGCCACGCGGATGATCTGTTCTTCTATTGCACGCTGGGCATCATTTTCGGCGGGCGGATCGGTTATGCCACCTTTTACCAGCCGGAACTGTGGACCAGCCTGGATATCTTCAAGCTGTGGGAAGGCGGGATGAGCTTCCACGGCGGGCTGGTTGGTACCACCGTGGCGATTGCCCTGGTCTGCTGGCAGGGGAAGCTGAACTTCATCCGCGTCTGCGACTACATTTCGGTCAATGTCGGTTTCGGCATGCTGTTCGGTCGCCTGGCCAATTTCGTGAATGGCGAACTGTGGGGCCGCGCGGCTGGGCCGGACGTGCCTTGGGCGATGGTGTTCCCCGGTGGCGGCATTGTCGCCCGCCACCCCAGCCAGCTGTATGAAGCGGCGCTTGAAGGCGCGCTGGTGCTGGCGGTGATGCTGCCGCTGTTCTGGCTGACCCGCGCCCGGTTCCGCACCGGTCTGCTGGTGGGCACTTTCGTGACGCTGCTTTCCGCGGCGCGCTTCACCGTCGAATTCTTCCGCGAACCGGATTCGCAACTGTCCCGCTTTGCCATCGAAACCGGCCTGAGCATGGGCCAGTGGCTGACGATTCCGCTGATCCTGCTCGGCCTGGGCCTGGTTGCATGGTCGCTTTCGCGCCCAGCACAGGCGAGTGGCACGGTCCCCGCCGCCGCATGAGCGACCGTTCCCTGGCGGACAGCTTCCGCAGGCTGATCGAAAACACCGGGCCGATCAGCCTGCAACACTTCATGGGTGAAGCGAACGCACGGTATTATTCCACCCGCGACCCGCTGGGCAGCGCGGGAGATTTCATCACCGCGCCCGAAATCAGCCAGATGTTCGGGGAATTGGCCGGCCTGTGGCTGGCCGACTTGTGGATCCGCGCCGGGCGGCCGGAACCGGCGATGTATGTCGAACTGGGGCCGGGACGCGGCACCCTGGCGCGCGATGCACTGCGGGCGATGAAGCGGTACGGCCTGGTGCCTGAAGTGCACCTGGTGGAAGGTTCGGTGGAACTGAAGCGCCAGCAACTGGAACAGGTGCCGCAGGCCGAATTTCATGACGATCTGTCGCGCCTGCCGCTGAACGGGCCGGTGCTGCTGGTGGCCAACGAATTCCTCGATGCCCTGCCGGTGCGGCAACTGGTCCGCACTGAAGCAGGCTGGCGCGAACGGATGGTTGGGCTGGATGGGGATGGGCGCTTCATCTTCGTCAGCGGCAGCCAGCCTATGGAAATGGCCGTGCAGGAAGCCCGCCGGGATGCGCCGGTCGGCACCATAATCGAAACCTGCCCAGCCGCTGCTTCGACCGTGTTTGAAGTGGCCGGGCGGCTGGCGCAGCAGGGCGGGGCGGCGCTGTTCATTGATTACGGTCACGATGCCTGGCGCACCGGATCGTCACTGCAGGCGGTGAAGGCGCACCAAAAGGTCAATCCGTTTGATCTGGTGGGGGAAGCGGACCTGACCGCCCACGTCGATTTCGCCACCCTGGCCGATATCGCCCGGTCGCGCGCCGCGCGGGTGCTGGGCATCCGCACCCAAGGGGCGTGGTTGCGCGCGCTGGGCATTGATGCACGGGCGGAGGCGCTAGCCGGCTTCGCCCCGCAGCATCGGGACGCGCTGTTTGCCGCGCGCGATCGGCTGGTGGCACCAGACCAGATGGGCGATCTGTTCAAGGTGCTGGGCCTGGTCGCACCCGGCTGGCCCGGTGCTGTCGGGTTCTGACCGGCGGGACCGGTTGATCCAGGCATCTAATTTCATGTGATACCTGTTTGCGCTTGGCGCGACAGCCTGTATGTCCGGGCGCGAGAGGAATTCCGATGCGCGCCACCCCAGATTTCGATTTCGGCCTTGGTGAAGAAGCGGAGATGATCCGCCAGACCGTCGCCCGTTTCGCCGATGAACAAGTGGCCCCGCTGGCCGAAGCGGTGGACCGCGAAGATCGCTTCCCGCTCGAGCTGTGGCCGCAGATGGGCGAACTGGGCCTGCACGGCATCACCGTGGCGGAAACGGGTGGCGGGCTGGGCCTCGGATACCTGGAACACGTGCTGGCGATCGAGGAGATCAGCCGGGCCAGCGCCTCCGTCGGCCTGTCCTACGGCGCCCATTCCAACCTGTGCATCAACCAGATCGCCCGCTGGGGCACGGCGGAACAGAAGGCGCGCCACCTGCCCGGCCTGATCAGCGGCGAACACGTTGGCGCGCTGGCGATGAGCGAACCGGGCGCAGGGTCGGACGTCGTGTCGATGAAGCTGCGCGCGGACCGGGTCGACGGCGGCTGGAAGCTGAACGGGACCAAGTTCTGGATTACCAACGGCCACTATGCGCAGGCGCTGGTGGTCTATGCCCGCACCGACGCTGCCACCGGCAGCAAGGGCATCACCGCTTTCGTGGTGGAGAAGGACTTTGCCGGTTTTCGCCCCGGGCAGAAGATCGGCAAGATGGGCATGCGCGGTTCGCCGACATCGGAACTGGTGTTTGAAGATTGTCTCGTGCCCGACAGCCACGTGCTGGGCGATGTGGGCGCGGGCGTGAAAGTGCTGATGAGCGGGCTTGATTACGAACGCGCGGTGCTGGCGGGCGTGCAGCTGGGCATCATGCAGGCCTGCCTCGACGTGGTGATCCCTTACCTGCGTGAACGGGAGCAATTCGGCCGCCCGATCGGCAGTTTCCAGCTGATGCAGGCCAAAGTGGCGGATATGTACGTCGCGCTGCAATCGGCCCGCGCCTATACCTATGCGGTGGCGAAAGCGTGCAGCGCAGGCAAGACGACGCGTTTCGATGCGGCGGGGGCGATCCTGCTGGCGAGTGAAAACGCCTTCCGCGTGGCAGGCGAGGCAGTGCAGGCGCTGGGCGGTGCCGGCTACACCACGGACTGGCCGGTCGAACGCTTTTTGCGGGACGCAAAATTGCTCGACATCGGGGCCGGGACCAACGAGATCAGGCGGATGCTGATCGGGCGCGAACTGATCGGCGCATAGACAGTCTTGGGGAGGATCCATGATCAAGGCACTTGCCGCCTGCGCCATCACCCTGTTGGCAGTGGGCACCAGCCCGGCCGCTGCGCGAACCGAAACCGTGACCATCCACGGGGCGGCGCTGGAAGGAAACCTGGAAGGAAACGCGGTTGATCGCGCCGCCTATGTCTTTCTGCCGCCCAGTTACGACGCCAGCAGCGGCAAACGGTATCCGGTGGTCTATTTCCTGCACGGCTATTTCGCCACGCCGAAGATGTACGACGAACTGGTCAAATTCCAGGAAGCGGTGGACGCAGCGGCTGCGGCCGGGAACGAATTGATCGTGGTGGTTCCTGACGCGCATACAAAGTTCAAGGGTGCGATGTACGGCCCGTCGCCCACCACGGGCGATTTCCCCGCCTATGTCGCGCGGGACGTGGTGGCCTATGTTGACAGTCATTTCCGCACGCTGGCACAGCCCGCCAGCCGGGGTCTCGCTGGCCATTCGATGGGCGGTTATGGCACCTTGCGGGTGGCGATGAGCCATCCGGGCATTTTCTCCAGCATTTTTGCCATGGCACCGTGCTGCCTGGCGCCTGCCACCACCACGGTGGAACAGTTGCAAGCCGCACAAGCCCTGACGCCGGAGAAGATTGCCGGCGGCGGCTTCGGCGACCTGGCACAAGCCGCGACGCTGGCAGCCTGGGCGCCGGACCCGGCCAATCCGCCGCATTACTTCATGTCGGGCATCAAGGACGGCAAGGTCGATCCTTTGGTCATTGCACGGCTGCAAGCCAATGCCCTCATCACGGTGCTGCCGCAGCACCTGCCGGCTTTGAAAGCGCTGGAAGCGATCCATGTGGAAGTGGGCGACAAGGATTTCCTGCTGCGCGACGATACGGCGATGCACGAGGAAATGGACCGTTATGGCGTGGCGCACAGCTGGACCGTGTTCGAAGGCGATCATGGCAACCGGGTTTCCGCCCGTTTCCGCAGCGACCTGCTGCCCTTTTTCGGCGAACATCTGGATCGCTGAATAGTTGTTGCAACAAACCAATTCCCGGTCCAGCCAGCGTGCCAAGGGGATCAGGGAAACTGGAAGGAAATTTGGGATGAGAATGAGGATTCTGGCCGCAGGCGCATTGGCGCTGATGGCCATTAGCGGAACTGCCGCCACCGCGCAGAACATTACCGCGCCCGCACCGGTGATCCCGGCCGGGATCACGGTCCAGGCCGTGCAGGTTCCCGGCCCGTCGCTGGTCGGTAACCTGGAAGGCAACGCCACTACGCGTGAAGCGATGGTCGTGCTGCCGCCCAGCTATGGCAAGAACCCCAAGCGCCGTTACCCGGTGGTCTATTACCTGCATGGCTTCGCCATCGATGGGCGCAATTTCTACAATTACATGAAGGTGCCCGAAGCCGTGGCCGCCAGCGCCGCGCGCGGGCAGGAATTCATCGTGGTGGTGCCGGACACGCTGACCAAAATGGGCGGCAGCATGTATTCGGATTCGGTTACGACCGGCAATTTCCGGGAATTCGTGGCCAAGGATCTGGTCGCCTATATCGACAAGACCTTCCGCACGATCGCCAAGCCGGCGGCGCGCGGGCTGGCCGGCCATTCGATGGGTGGGTACGGCACGCTGGTAACGGCGATGTCCTATCCCGGCGTGTTCGACAGCATCTGGGCACAGAGCGCCTGCTGCGTGTCCCCGCGCGGCGAAACGGTGGAAAGCGCCACGGCGATGGCAGCGGTCCCCTATGACAAGGTGGACGGCAGCGGCTTCGGCATGCGCGCCGGGCTGGCTTCTGCCGTTGCTTGGGCACCCAACCCCAAGAACCCGCCGTACTTCGTCGATTTCCCGATCAAGGATGGCAAGGTCGATCCGCTGGTCATCGCCAAATGGGCCAACAACAGCCCCTATGCGATGGTTGCCTCGCACCTTGATGCGCTGCGCAGCTATGATGCCATCTCGCTCGACGTTGGGACCAAGGATGGCCTGATTGCCGACGATACGCTGATCCACGAAGAACTGGTGAAGTTCGGCATCCAGCACCAGTGGGCAACTTACGAAGGCACCCACACGGACAAGATCGGCGAACGCTTCGCCAATCTGGTCCTGCCGTACTTCGGCCAGCATCTGCAGATGACCGGCAAGTGAGCGCGCCCGTCCTCTCCAGCCGCGTCGACCTGAACGGGGCCGAGGCGCAGGCGAGGGCGGCGCATAACCGCGCACTGGCGGATGAACTTCGCCAACGCGTGGCGCAGGCGGCGCTGGGCGGCCCGGAAACGAGCCGCCAGCGCCACACCGCACGGGGCAAACTGCTGC
>JBARAF010000318.1:0-1869 GCA_049791695.1 Croceibacterium sp. | reverse complement strand
GCAAGGCCTGATCTGCCCGATCAGGCCCAGCCTTTTTAACGCGCCCCGCTGTCCAGCACCGGCAGCTTGTAGATCGTCATCGCCACGTTGCGCACACCTTGCGGGGTTTGCCAGTCCTTGCCCTGCGGCGTGACCGCGCCCATCGCGCCGACGTACAATGTGCGGCGGTCTGGCCCGGCGAGTGCGAGGGTGATGGCGCGGCGCGGGACCGGGATCAGGCCCAGTTCCTTGCCGCCTTTGTCGTATACATACACACCCAGGTCGCCGGTGGCGTAAAGTCGGCCGGTTGCGTCAACCGCCAACCCGTCCGCACCAAAGCCTGCCGTGTCGCGCACGGTGGCGAAAGTCCGCTGGTTGCTGGTGGAGCCGTCCGCCGCAACGTCAAAGGCGATGATGTCCTTGCCGTGGGTGGTGTAGAGCACCTTGCCATCGGGGCTGACCGCCACGCCATTGGTGAAGCTGGCTACGTCCGCCACCCGCGTCACCGTGCCGTCTGCCGCCGCGTGGTACAGGTCCCCTTGGGTGAACCAGGCACCGCCCCGGCCATCGGATTCCAGATCGTTCAACCGACCGAGCGAGGAACCGTCGGCGAACTTTTCCGCGATCACGCGCCGTTCGGGGGTCAGTTGCACGATCCGCGAAGGCTGGCTGCATTCCAGCTTGTTCAGGCCGGGATCGGTGCAGGCCCGTTCCACTGCCAGGATGCGGCCCTGCGGATCAACCGAAGCGGCCCCGGCACCCAGCACGAAAGGCACTTCAGCAAAGGCGCGGCCGTCTGCCGACAGCCGCCACACCGCGTTGCTCTGTTCCTGCGCGAACAGCAGGTCGCCATCGGGCAGCACGGCCATGCCGTCCGCCGTCATCGGGCCGGACCAGGCGATGTGCCACTTTGCGCCAGCGGCCACGACGCCGGGAATGGCGGAAATGTCAGCCGGCTTTTCACCCGGCAGGGACTGGGCGAGGGCGGGGGCAGCGAGGACCAGCGCCAGCGCGGAGAGGGCCAGTTTCATGTTCATTTCTCCACCGGAGCCGCTTCGATCGTATTGAAGCCGCTGTCATCAACGCCAGTCCGATCATTGTCCCAATTGATCTGGATCATCCGGTCATAACCTTCGTCGCGCAGCCAGCTGATGGTCATCGCCCAGGGGCCGGTCAGGGTGACGGGATCGGTAATGGTCACGTCCGCCACCAGCCGATCCCCATCCAGCCGGAAGCGTTCGACATAGCGCGCTTCTTCCGACAGCGGCGGGGCACCGTGGAAATATTCGGAGGGGTTGGTCACCATCACCGTTTCCACCACCAGCGTGTCACCTTCCCAGTGGCCGACGGACGTGCCGGTGACGGTTGGCCACATATCCTCCATCGGCGGCATCGGGCGGCCATCGGTGTAGATGTGGCGGGTTTCGTTGTACGAATTGACGATCAGCACTTCTTCCGGGGTGATCACGAATTGCAGCGGAGTGGCGGCGTTCATCATCATCGGAAAGCCCCAGCCTTGCGCCTTGCGCCCGGCGGAGCGGGCACGGACATCGGCGAAGCGGTTCTTCCCTTCGGCATTCCACGGCGCGCTGCCGCCGTTCAGGACCATGAACCCGGCCAGCGGCTGGCCCTTCGCGCGGGCTTCCAGCAAGGCAGGGGACTGACCGCCGATCATGGTATGGGCCTGCTGTTCGCTGACCCAGTATCCTGGCCAATACGGCAGCGCGGCAAAGGTGCGGGCGCGGGCTTCGGGTGGTTGCGCGGCCGGAACCGCGGTTGGCGCGGATTGGGCGGAAGCGACGGCGGCGGAGGCCACCAGTGCGGCGGCGAAGGCGATCCGGTCAAACCGCATGGTCACTTCACCTTGCCGACCGGCTGCCCGTCAACGCG
>JBARAF010000317.1:0-3927 GCA_049791695.1 Croceibacterium sp. | reverse complement strand
GCATTGGGGGATTTCGCGCATGAAGCCGTGGCTGTTGGCATCGCAACTGATGTGCCGGCCACCGGCCAGCAGCCCGTCCAGCCTGCGCGGCACCAGCGCGCCATAAGGCACGGAGATGACTGGATATTTTAGGGACATGGACGGGCTGACGCCGATTTCGTCGGCTAGCGGCAGGCCTTCTGCCCACTGGCTGCGCAGCACGGAACCTGCCCCGGTCAATCGCCGAGTATGCCGCACACCCAGCTGCGGCGCGCATTGCAGCATGTACGCCTGTTCGAAACCCGGCGCATGTTCGCGGAAGAAATCGCAATGGCTTTGCATGAACCGGTGCGAACGGATTTCCAGTTCCGTCTGGTCATCCACGTCCAGCGCGGACAGGCCCGTCTGGCGCGGCCCCAGGAACAGCGCGATGTCGTTGCGCCACGAAACATAGGGTGGTTGGAAGAAACCGAGCCGTTCGCGCCCGAACCGGGTAAATTCGGCATACTGGTCCGCGTCGTTGGCGCGGAAGGCCAGCCAGCGGTCCATATCCACGCCGCCCAGCATGAAACTGGTGTTGGCGCTGTGGTGGACGTCCCCTTCTTCGATATCGGTCGCGAAATCGGCGCCGGCGCGGGAAAACACGTCGCCATCGCCGGTCGTGTCGACCACCACCTTGGCATACAGCGCCTGGCGGCCGGCCTTGGATTCAAAGATCACGCCCTTGACCTGCGCATCCTCCACGATCGGCACTGCGGCCCAGCTGTGGAACACGATGCGCACGCCGGCCTGTAGAAGCATTTCCTGGCTGACCAGCTTCAGCCGTTCGGGATCCAGCGTGGGCGACCAGCAGACGGTGCCGTGGAACGCGGCGGTCCGCTGGCCCCAATACGATGTCTTCTGCGGATCCTTGGAGCCCCAGTCCGCCGGGGGCGGGCCGGCCACGCCGGCTTCGGGCATCCGTTCCAGCACTTCGCGCGCGAAACCCCGGATCACCTGCCGTCCGGTCCAGTCGGTCATCCGGTCAATCCAGATGACCAGCCCGCCGGTAGAAAGGCCGCCCAGGTGGTTGTACCGTTCCAGCAGCACCACGTCGGCCCCAGCCTGCGCGGCGCTCCACGCGGCGGCCGTGCCTGCGGGACCGCCACCGACCACCAGGACGTCGCAATTGTGATAAACGGGCACGTCGCGGGCGGCTTCGCGATAAAAGCCGGTGCCGTTGCGCGGGCCTAATTGCCGGTCGCCTGATCCGAACAGGTCCGAAGTCAGGATGCGATCGTTCGACCGGCGAACTTCGCGTACGCTGGGCTTGGCTGGGTCAGACATGTGGGGGAACTCTCGCTTGATAGGGGCCACGGGCGGGCCACCGACATGCAGCCGGCAGCCCGCCGGGCATGATCAGATCTTGAAACGTGCACCAACGCGGACGGAACGGCCTGCAAGGTCGAACATCGGTGAAGCCTGGTCCGGGAACGGCGGTGCGACATCGAACACGTTGTTGAAGCGGACGAAGCCTTCACGGCTGCCGTCTCGGTCACCGGAGAAGTCGTAGGTGAACCCGATGTTCGTATAGAGTGTATCCTTGGTGTCGTTGAAGTTGATCGTGTTCAGCGACCCCGTGCCGACCACGAAGGTGTTATCCACCGCGCCACCCTGCAGCCAGCGAAGGTCGAGCACCGTGGTGAGGCGATCGATCGAGTGCGAGACGAGGCTGCTGCCGCGCCAGTGCGGCGTGACATATTCCCCGGCGCGTTCGCGCGTACTGGCGCTGCTGACCGTGGTGGTGGCCAGCGTGTCGAGATAGGTCGCGAGCAGGCGGACGCTCAGGTCACCCGAGCCGGCCCCCAACAGGGGTTCCAGGCTGGTGGAGTAAGCTGCTTCGAAATCCACGCCGCTGGTCTTCAGCAGGTCGAGGTTTTCGAACCGGACGCGAACGGCGGTGATGTCGCCGTTGCCGGCCGTGTTCACCAGGCCGCAGAATTCCGGCAGGTTGTCGAGATAGCAGCGTTCCAGCACTTCGTTGGCGGCAATGGTGCCGATCAGGCCCGCAATCTTGATGTCATAGTAGTCGACCGACAGGCGCAGGCCATCCACCCAGCGCGGCTGGAAGACGATGCCGGCCGTAACCGTATCGGCGGTTTCCGGGCTCAGCGACGGATTGCCCAGCGACGTGACTTCGACGGTGTAGTTGGTCGAACGCCGCGGATCGCGGATGTTCTGGCGGGTGATCGTGGTCGGCGCGAACAGTTCGGCAAAATTTCCGGCGCGGATGTCACGCGAACGGGTGGCGCGAACCTTCAAGTCGTCCGACAGTTCCCAGCTGCCGCCGACCTTCCAGGTCTTGACCCCGCCGGAGGTGCTGTAATCGGTATAACGCACCGCCAGGTTGAGATCGAGCGATTGGATCAGGGGCAGGTCGCGCAGGAGCGGCACGACGAGTTCGCCGAACGCTTCCTTCACGTTGTAGCTGCCGGCAATCGGCAACCGCGCACCGCTCTGCCACTGGTTGATCTGCGAAATCGGATCCGACGTCGCGTCGATCTGTTCGTGCCGGTATTCCGCACCGAGAGCGGCGCTGATCGGGCCGGCCCAGCCTTCAAACAGGTCGCCACTGGCGCTGACCGCGGCAACCTTCTGCGTCGTCACTAGGTCGAAAGTGGAGGTGCCGGTGATGTACGCGATTGATTCAACGGACGGCGAACCTACACCGAACAGGTTGAACGGCTGGCAAGCCGGATCGTCGTTCGTGGTCACGGCGTCCGCGTTGACGCGGCACTTGATCGTGGTGCCCACCTGCACGGCATCAATCGCCTTGCGGTAATTGAGCATGTTGATCTGTCCGGTCAGTTCCTGGACATAATGGTTCCGGCCGTATTGAAAGTACGCGTTGACCGACCAGCCGCCAAGCTTCAGGTCAGCCCCGAGCACGCTGCGGATGACCGACGGCGAGCCCGTGTGGTTGCGCACGGCGCCCAGGCCGGCTTCCCGCAGCGAACGGCCGAAGTTAAAGCAAGTTACGCCAGCGGCGGCTGCGCGCGCCCGGAAGGCGTCGGACAAGAAGGGGTTGGATACCGGGACAAGCACGTTGCCCGTCTGGCCGCCAGGAATGGTCGTGGCCGAACAGGTCGGATTGCCGGTGACGGAGCCCTGCTGCCGAGGTTCAGCGCTGCGCCCGTCGCTCAGCAGATAGGCATAGGAACCTTCGGCAAACACGTTCAGGTTGTCCGTCAGGTCGTACGAAGCGCGGAACAGCGCCGAAACACGTTCGAACGGCTGCTGCAGGTTGCCGCCCGGGTTGATGATTTCGTCGTAGTTGTCCGTCCCGCCGATCATGCGATTGTTGAACACCTGGCCATAGCCAAAGGTGCCGGTCTGCTGGTTGGGCAGGAACGTGGTGCCACGCAGCGGCCCGCTGGTGATCAGGCCGCCCTTCCACAGATCGGTACGGCGCACGTCATCGGCATAGATATTTGCGGCCAGGCCGTTGGTGGCGAAGTTCGGGTTGCCAGCCACACCGCGACTGACCCACCGGCGGGGCCGATATGGCGTCTGGCCGATCCCTTCGTTGCGCGAATATTCGACGCCCGCCAGGACATGGCCGCGCCCGCCGCCAAACTCCGAACCGGCTGCCAGCGAGGCCAGCATGTTTTCGGTATCGCCATACCGTGAAATGCCGCCCTGCACGGTGCCTTCAACACCCTGCAGATCGCTCTTCAGGATGAGGTTGATCACGCCCGAGACTGCGTCGGAGCCCCAGGACGCCGATGCGCCGCCGGTGACCACTTCGGTCCGGCCGATCAGGATGGTCGGGATCACGCCGAGATCGACTGTCCCTTCGGTGGTGGTTGGCACATGACGCCGCCCGTCGACCAGAACCAGGGTGCGCTGCGGGCCGATGCCACGCAGGTCCGCAATCACGCCCGGTTGGGACACGGCGCGAGCAACGCC
>JBARAF010000316.1:0-2245 GCA_049791695.1 Croceibacterium sp. | reverse complement strand
GAGCATATCCGCCACGGAGTGAGACTTGGGGTGGTTACAGGAATAACTACTAACCCTAGCCTCGTATCGAGAGAAGGCAAGGTTAATTATCGAAAGTTAGTCCAGGAAATTTGCTCCATTGTCCCTGGCCCGGTATCTACTGAGGTATTAAGCCAAGATGTCAAAACAATGGTGGCTGAAGCCAGAGAAATAGCAAAATGGGCGGAGAATATCGTGGTTAAGATACCAGCTAGCCTTGAAGGAGTGGAAGCCACTGCAGTGCTGGCAAGTGAAAACATAAAGGTGAATTTCACTTTGTGTTTCACCTTGAACCAAGCTTTGCTGGGAGTAGCAGCAGGAGCAACTTTTGTGAGCCCTTTTGTGGGCAGACTGGATGATATTGGCGAGGATGGCATGGGAGTGGTGGCTGATATTGTAGAATACCTGGACTATTATCAACTGCCTACTCAGGTTATCGCCGCCAGCATCAGACATCCTCAACATTGTTTCATGGCAGCTAAGGTCGGTGCCCATATCGCCACAGTGCCATATGAAGTATTGCTGCAAATGATACGACACCCTCTAACAGATATCGGCATTGAGCATTTTAGGAATGACTGGAAAAAGGTGATGGAGAGGGAGAAATTGTAAAAGCCCCCACAAAACCTTAAATATAAAAAAGTATTTAGAAAGAGGTCACTATGTCAAATATGGTTGAACTAGAAAACAAAAATCGGGATGAGCTGGAGGCGATAGCTAAGGAGTATGGCATCGTCGGCTACTCGGCTTTGAAGAAGTCCGAGCTTGTCTACCGCATTCTGCAAGCGGAAGCACAGCAGCAGGGAAATATTTTTATAACAGGCGTTCTAGAAACCATCAGCGAGGGCTACGGCTTCCTACGACAGGATACTTTCTGGCGTGGTGCTAATGATGTCTATGTGTCAAATTCCCAAATCCGCCGTTTTAACTTAAGAGACGGCGATACCGTTGCCGGGCAGGCTAGACCTCCTAAAGAAGGCGAAAAATACTACAGCTTACTTCGAGTAGACAGTATCAATGGACTTGACCCTGAACTAACGAGGACACGTCGCAATTTCGGTTCGTTGACACCTACCTTCCCTAACAAGCTCATCAATCTAGAAACAACGTCAGACGAATTATCCACTCGTCTAATCAACCTCGTAGCACCTATAGGCCGGGGGCAAAGAGGGCTTATTGTATCACCACCTAAGGCAGGCAAGACTGTGCTTCTTCAAAAAATTGTCAACGCCATAAATACTAACTACAATGATATTCACCTCATGGTTTGCCTTATTGGAGAAAGGCCCGAAGAGGTCACCGATATGAAGAGGTCAGTTAAGGCCGAGGTTATTGCTGCCACCTTCGATGAACCGGTAGAAAGCCAGACTCGGGTAGCGGAATTAGCATTAGAGAGAGCCAAAAGGCTAGTAGAAATGGGCAAAGATGTGGTCATACTCCTTGACGGCATTACCAGACTTACAAGAGCTTACAACTTAGCTCTGCCCCCTAGCGGGCGTACTTTATCTGGCGGTATTGATTCCACAGCCTTGCATCCCCCCAAGCGCTTCTTCGGTACTGCTCGCAATATTGATGAGGGTGGGAGTCTAACCATCATTGCTACTTGCCTCGTGGATACCGGCAGCCGTATGGATGACCTCATATATGAGGAGTTTAAAGGAACAGGTAACATGGAACTCCACTTAGATAGAAAATTATCTGAGCGAAGGATCTTCCCGGCTATAGACATTATGCCCAGCGGCACACGGAGAGAAGAACTTTTGCTGGATGAAAATACCTTGAAACAAGTATGGCTGCTCAGGCGTGTGATTAGTATGATAGAGAGCGATTCATCTAATCATGGCGAAGCCACACAAAGGATACTGGAACGGCTAGCTAAGACGAAAAATAACGCTGAATTCTTAGCCACTCTGTCTAAGGATATGTAGGGAATATTATTGCCCCGGCTACTGCTCCGAACGAAGTGAAGAAACGAGGCAATCCCAGCTGGCTAGACAAATTCAAACTGGGGGTCAAAAAAGCCCTGGGCATGAATATTTTCCTTTGTGACAGTTGTCAATGGAACTGGAGAACTGCTTGTCATCATCCCGAGCGCCCTAACGCCACTTGGTGCCCTGATTACACGAAGAAGAGGAAATAACTAAATTCCTGGTTGGCATAAGCGTCATGCCTGATATGTCACTAGAGCGGTAACGAAGGGGCTCTAGATTCTTCGTCGCCCTAATTC
>JBARAF010000315.1:0-2663 GCA_049791695.1 Croceibacterium sp. | reverse complement strand
GAGGTCATGCCTCCCCATCAAGCGAGTACCTCGTCGAACAGTTCCAGCATTGCCGCCCAGCTCTGCCGGTCAGCACTGGCATCATAGGCCGTGGCCGGGTTCGACGTGGGTCCCGGATTGGTGAAACCGTGCTTCACCCCAGCGTAGGAATGGAAATGCCAGTTGGCCCCGGCCAGGTCCATTTCCTCCCAGAATTTCACCACCTGCGCGCGCGGAACCATCGGATCGGCATCGCCATGGCAGACCAGGATGCGGGCGCTGATCGCGCCGGGTTCTGCCGGACAATCGGTGTTCAGCAGCCCGTGGAAACTGGCGACCACTTCCAGCGGAGCGCCATCGCGGGCCAGTTCCAGCGCCGCCTGCCCGCCCATGCAGAACCCGATCGCCATCAGCGGCAGGCCTTGCGCTTCGGGCAAGGTCGCCAGCGCCCGCAACCCGGCCTTCAACCGGTGGCGATAGGCCTGCGGCGTTTCCCGGATCGCCAGCGCCGCTTCGCGCGCATCATCCATGCTGGCAGGTGTCATGCCGTAGAAATCGGCGACCATGGCCAGATAGCCCGCCTGCGCCAGGGCCTGCGCCTTGGCGGTGACGGCGGGGGTGGGGTTCATGATCGTCGGGAACACCAGCACTGCCGCCCGCGGCGCACCCTGGGGGCGCGCCACGTGGCCGGTCAGTGCGGTGTCACCATCATCGTAGGCAAGCTGTTGCAGCTCACTCATTGGGCAGGAAATCCGGCACCGACAGGTACCGTTCGCCGGTATCATAGTTGAAGCCGATCACGCGGGTTCCGGCAGGCAGGTCCTTCACCTTCTGGGCGATGGCGGCCAGCGTCGCGCCGCTGGAAATGCCCACCAGGATGCCTTCTTCACGGGCGCAGCGGCGGGCCATTTCGCGGGCGTCTTCCGCATCGACCTGGATCGCCCCGTCAATCGACTGGGTGTGCAGGTTGCCGGGGATGAACCCGGCACCGATGCCCTGGATCGGGTGCGGCGCGGGCTGGCCGCCAGAGATGACCGGCGACAGGGCCGGTTCCACCGCATAGGCCTTCAGATCCGGCCAGTGCTTCTTCAGTTCTTCCGCGCAGCCGGTCAGGTGGCCGCCGGTGCCAACGCCGGTGATCAACAGGGCAGGCGGCGCATCGGCGAAGTCCGCCAGGATTTCCTGCGCCGTGGTCCGCACGTGGACGGCGATGTTGGCCGGATTTTCGAACTGCTGCGGAATCCAAGCGCCTTCGGTCTGGTCGGCCAGTTCACGCGCCCGTTCCAGCGCCCCCTTCATGCCCTTTTCCCGCGGGGTCAGGTCAAAACTGGCGCCATAGGCCAGCATCAGCCGGCGCCGTTCGATCGACATCGATTCCGGCATGACCAGCACTAGTTTGTAGCCCTTGACCGCAGCGACCATGGCCAGGCCGATGCCGGTGTTGCCGCTGGTCGGTTCGATGATCGTGCCGCCCGGCTTCAGATCCCCCGATGCTTCCGCCGCTTCGACCATCGCCAGTGCGATACGGTCCTTGATCGAACCGCCGGGATTGGCGCGCTCGCTCTTCACCCATACCTCGTGGTCGGGAAACAGGCGTGAAAGGCGGATATGCGGGGTGTTGCCGATGGTGGCGAGTATGTTGTCTGCCTTCATGGTCTTGGCTCCTTCGCAGTATCCTTGAACTCATCATCAGGATGCAGGTACTTCGGGGCAAATGTCCTGGCCCGGCGCAGTTCCGGGAACATCCAGGCCCACAGCCCGGTCACGATAATGGCACCCGCACCGCCAAGTGCAACCGCTCCTGTCGCGCCAAGGACGGCGGCGGCGAGGCCGCTCTGCAATTCGCCCAGTTCGTTCGAAGCGGAAATGGCCAGGCCGGAAATGGCGGAAACGCGGCCGCGCTTGTCATCCGGCGTGTTCAGCTGGACCAGCGAGCTGCGGATGAACACGCTGATCATGTCCGCCGCACCCAGCACCGCCAACACGCCGAGCGAGAGGTAGAAATTGCGGCTGATGGCGAACAGGACGGTCGCCAGGCCAAACACCACCACTGCCCACAGCATCTTTACGCCGACGTTGTTTTCAATCGGGCGGAAAGACAGGAATGCCGCCACCAGTGCCGCCCCGGCGGCAGGTGCGCCGCGCATCAGGCCGAGGCCTTCCGGCCCCACCATCAGGATGTCGCGGGCAAAGACCGGCAGCATGGCCGTGGCCCCGCCCAGCAGCACGGCGAACAGATCCAGCGTGATACAGCCCAGCAGGAATCGTTCGCGCGTGACGAAGCGGAACCCGTCGGCAATCTGGCGGAATGGGTGGACGGGCGGCCCGTCATGTTTGGCCTTCACCGGCCGGATGGTCATCACCAGCAAGCCGGTTCCCACCAAGAGGGCCGCGGAAACGAAATAGGGCGAGGACGGATGGGCCGCGAACAGCAGCCCTCCCAGCGCCGGGCCCACCACGGTGCCGACTTGCCAGGCGATGGAGCCCAACGCGATGGCGCGCGGCAGCAGGGCCGGGGGGACAATGTTGGGGGCAATGGCCGACAGCGCCGGGCCATTGAACACCCGCGCCGCACCGTGGGCTGCGGCAAGAGTGAACAGCAGGGGGAGACTGAGCCAATCATTGAGCGTGGCCACGGCCACGGTCAGCGCGATCATCGCATCGGCCATCGTGGCACACAGGAC
>JBARAF010000314.1:0-2936 GCA_049791695.1 Croceibacterium sp. | reverse complement strand
CGATATCGGCGTTCCCGCGCACGCCCGGCTGGGCAAGCAGGCACGCGACGACGGCGCGCACGACAGCGACAACGTGCTGGGCGACGTGATGGAGGCGCTGTTGGGCGCTGCCTTCCTGGAACAGGGTTTCGACGGCACCCGCGACATTGTCCGCAAACTGTGGCAGGAAGCGGTCGAAGGCCACACCGGCCGCGCGAAACATCCGAAGAGCGCATTGCAGGAATGGGCCGCGGGCAACCAGCGCAAGCCACCCGAATATGGGTTGGTGGACCGTAGCGGCCCCGACCACGCAGCGCGCTTCACCGTGCGTGTCAGCGTTCACCGCGTCGGCGAGGTTGAGGCCACCGCCAACAGCAAACAGGAGGCGGAAACCGAAGCGGCCCGCCTGTTCATGGAGCGATTTGCTTGAATTCTGAAAATACCCCCCTGCCCGAAATCACGCCCGCGCCTTCCCCGGCGCCCACCAGGACACATTGCGGCGTTGTAGCCGTTATCGGTGCGCCCAACGCGGGCAAGTCCACGCTGGTCAACAACCTGGTCGGCCAGAAAGTCGCCATCACCAGCGCCAAGGCGCAGACCACCCGTGCCCGGCTGCTGGGCATCGCCCTGGAAGGCCCGGCACAGATCATCCTGGCCGATACACCCGGCATCTTCGAACCCAAGCGCCGGCTGGACCGGGCGATGGTCAGCGCCGCCTGGGAAGGCGCGAAGGAAGCCGACGCGATCCTGCTGGTGGTGGACCCGATCAAACAGCGCAAGCACGAACTGATCCCGTTGCTGGACGCGCTGAAAGACCGCCCGGAACGCAAGCTGCTGGCGCTGAACAAGGTCGATGCTTCGGCCAAGGAACCGCTGCTGGCCTTGGCGCAGGACCTGGTCGGCAAGGTCAATTTTGACGAGGTGTTCTTCATTTCCGCGCTGACCGGGGACGGCGTGCCCGAACTGAAGGCGCGGCTGGCCAGCCTGATGCCGGAAAGCCCGTGGCATTACCCGGAAGACCAGGTAAGCGACGCCAGCGAACGCCTGCTCGCCACCGAAGTGACCCGCGAACAGCTGTACCGCCAGCTGCACGAAGAACTGCCCTATGACAGCACCGTGCGCCCGGAAAGCTACACGGTGCGCAAGGACGGCAGCGTAGAAATCCACCAGCAGATCGTCATCAGCCGCGACAGCCAGAAGAGCATCGTGCTGGGCAAGCGCGGTGCCCGGATCAAAGCAATTGGCGAAGCCGCGCGAGCTGAACTGGCAGAGATCCTTGGCGTGCCGGTGCACTTGTTCCTGCACGTGAAGGTGGTCGAAAACTGGTCTGACAGCCGCGAGATCTACGAAGAGATCGGGCTGGACTGGGTAAAGTGACCCGGCGGGCGCTCCCCGTCACGCTGGCCTGCGGGCTCGCGCTGGCAGGCTGCGCCCACCCTGCCCCGCCAAGGCCTGCCCACTACGTCGCCCTCGGCAGCTCCTATGCCGCCGGAACTGCGATTGGCGGGATCAAGCCCGGTACGCCCGAACGCTGCGGCCGCAGCCCACTCAACTACGCCACCCTGCTGGCATCGCGCCTGCATCTGGACCTTGCCGATGTGTCGTGCGGCGGGGCGGTGACCGCACACCTGCTCGGCCCGTGGGATGAACTGCCCGCGCAAATCAGCGCCCTGCGCCCGGACACGGCGCTGGTGACGATCACCGGTGGCGGCAACGACGTCGGCTTCGTCCGCAACCTGTTCGCCGCCAGTTGCGACAGCCGACCGAACTGCGCCCAGCCCATGCAGGTGACGGAACAGGACTGGGCCGCAACGGAACGCGGCCTGCGCCAGATCGTGGCGGTGATCCACGAACGATCGCCCAACGCACGGATTGTGTTCGTCGATTACCTGACCGTGGTCCCGCAAGGCCGCACTTGCGCAGCGCTCAAGCTGGACGAAGCCGAAGCCCGCGCCGCCGTGGCCAGTGCAGAGCGCCTCGCCCTCATCACGGCGCGAGTGGCGCAGGAAACTGGTTCCGTCCTGCTGCCCGCCTCCCGCCTGTCAGCCGAGCACACCGCCTGCGATCCGGAATCCTGGAGCGTTGCCGGCCCCGGCAGCGCGCCCGGCACCCCATGGCATCCCAATACGGCCGGGCATGCGGCGGTCGCGGCAGCGCTGGCGAACCTGCTGGGAAGTTAATCCCCGCGCAAACTCGCCATCGTCCCGCCTGCCCGCCTTACACTCCGGAACCGCGCCAGGCTGCATAACGCCGCGACCACGGCAAGGGAGCAAGCGACAAAGATCGGCGTCGGGCCAAGGCCGAGGCCAGTGGACAGCAGGATACCTACCATCACCGCCGCCAGTGTCTGGCCCAGCAGGCGCGAGGTCGAGAGCAGGCCGCCCGCCGCCGCGGCCCGTTCACGCGGGGCCTGGCCGATCAACAGGCGTGAATTGGGGGCGAAAAACAGGCCGAAACCCAGCGCCGTCAGCGACAGCCGCCAGGCGATACCCCATTGGCTCACGCCTTCCGGCAGGAAACCCATGAACAGCAGGCCGACAATGGCAATGGCCATGCCGGTGACGCCCAGCTTGGTCGGCGCCACCCGGTCGCTCAGCCAACCGGCCAGCGGGGAAACGACCAGCATGGTCAGCGGGAAAGGCATCAACAGCAGGCCAACCTCTTGCGGGGCATAGCCCATCGCTTCTTCGAACCGGAACGGCAGCGACAGCAGCAGCGAACTCGAGGCGATGAAACAGGCGACCGCCGCCAGCGCCGAGAGGCCAAGCACCGGCCGGGCGAGCAGGTCCACCGGCACCACCGGCGCAGTCCGCGCTCTTTCCCGCCGGACCAGCAACACCATCGAAATGATGCCGGCCAGCAGCATCAGTCCGCCCGCCAGTCCGGTGCCGTGGGTGGCCACTTGCAGCCCGCCAATCAGCAGCAGCATTGTCAGCGCGCTCCACACGCCGCTGATC
>JBARAF010000313.1:0-4322 GCA_049791695.1 Croceibacterium sp. | reverse complement strand
GAATTCCTGGAAGCGACCGCGGCCAAGGATGCGGTCGATGCCGGGCAGCGTGATGGCGAGGATTTCCGCGCCGGGGCGCTGGACGTCCTGGCCCAGCACGTGATGGCCTGTGCCTGTGCCGCTCCGTTCGATGAAGCGGAACTGCTGGCCGAGGTCCGTTCCCACTGGACCTATGCCTGGCTGGGGGAGGAGGAATGGAGCCGCGTGCTCAATTTCGTCGCCACCGGCGGTTATGCCTTGCGCGCTTATGACCGGTTCCGGCGGATCATCCGGGATCGGAACGGGGTATGGCGGCTGACCCATCCGGAACAGGCGCAGCGCCACCGGATGAATGCCGGGATCATCGTCGATTCGGAAATGATCGAGATCCGCTTCCGCAATGGCCGCTCGCTTGGCCGGGTGGAAGAACAGTTCGCCGCCTCGCTGAGTGCAGGGGACACCTTCCGGTTTGCCGGGATGGACCTGGAAGTGGAAAGCCTGCGCGATCTGGAACTGGTGGTGCGGGCCGCCCGGAAGAGCGCGACCATCCCCAGTTACATGGGCCTGCGCCTGCCGCTGACCACCCATCTGGCAGACCGGGTGCGGGCCTTGCTGGTCGATCGGGCGGGATGGGCGCGATTCCCGGATGACGTGCGCGAATGGCTGGAAATGCAGGACTGGCGCTCGCACCTGCCGGGGCCGGACAGCCTGCTGGTGGAAAGCTTCCCCCACGGTGGGCGGGAATATACCGTCTATTACACTTTTATCGGCTGGAACGCGAACCAGAGCCTAGGGATGCTGATCACCAAGCGGATGGAACAGCGTGGGCTGATGCCGGGCGGTTTCGTGGCCAATGATTATTCACTGGCGGTCTGGGGGCTGCGGCCCGTGGATGATCCTGCGCCACTGCTGTCGCCGGATATCCTGGCGCACGAATTCGTGGACTGGGTACAGGATTCGCACCTTCTGCGCCGCGCCTTTCGCGAAGTGGCGGTGATCAGCGGGCTGATTGAGCGGCAGCAGCCGGGGACGAAGAAAAGTGGGCGGCAGGTCACCTTCTCGACGGACCTGATTTACGACGTGCTGCGCAAATACGAGCCCGATCACGTGCTGATCCAGGCCGCTTGGGCCGATGCCCGCGCGCGGATGACCGATGTCGGGCGGCTGGGTGACCTGCTGGAAGGGGCGGCAGGGCAGATCGACCATGTTCGTCTGGACCGTGTCAGCCCGCTGGCAGTGCCGGTGCTGGTGATGATCGGCCGGGAAAGCCTGCCGCAAGGGGCGGTGGACGACGAATTGCTGCTGGAGGCCGAACAACTGGCCAGTGCGGCGATGGGGGATGGCGGAGACGCTTCGCCAGAAGATCCGGCCTAGGTGAACCCCTCCCGCTGGCGGGAGGGGGCAGGTTTGGGAATATTTCGGTATCAGCGCGTCTGTGGGCAGGGCTGACGCACAGTACAGGATGGCCGCTCAGGGGGCCTGGTTGAAGTCCTGGTACTGTTCGTTGCCAGCGAAGCCGAACCGGCTGACTCCCGACTGTTTCACGATGGCGAGGATGTGGGCCGAGCGGTCGTAGGATGCGAGGGCATCCGGGCGGTACTGCACTTCGGGTTCCGGCATCATCGTGCTGACCTGTTCGAGCGAATCGGCCAGCTGTGCGTCCGCAATGGCGGTACCGTTCCACCGAGCCTGGCCGGCCGCGTCGATCGTCAGGAGGTTGCTGACGGTGTCGGGAATTGGCCCGACAGGACCGGGGCGGGGCAGGTCATAATCGAGTGAATGGGTCGAAACGGGGATGGTCATGATGAACATCACCAACAGCACCAGCAACACGTCGATCAACGGGGTGGTGTTCATTTCCCCCAGCGGGCGGGGGGCACGTTCGGCATAGGCCATGGCAACTCTCCCTCTTCGAATGATGTGATAACATCACATAAGGGGCCGGACTGCAAGCCGGGATGCGAGTTGTTTGTTGCAGGCAAAGAAAAAGGGGCGGGAAAGCCCGCCCCTTGATCTGGTGTACCGCTGAAAGGCGCTTACGCGGCCTTTGCGAATGCCCGGTACTTTTCGTTTCCGACGAAGCCGAACTTGGTCACGCCGGAAGCCTTGATGATGTTCAGCACCTTGGCCGACAGATCGTAGCTGGCCTGCGAGTCCGGTTCGAACTGCAGTTCCGGTTCGACCGCCATGGTCAGCGACTGCTGCAGGTTTGCAACAAGCTGGCCCTGGTTGATTGCGCCGCCGTTCCACAGGATTTCTCCTTCCGGGGTCAGCACGATCTTGTTCTTGATCGGGTCAACCGCAGGCGCCGGGACATCCGACGGAACCGGCAGATCGATATCCACCGAGTGGGTGGCGACCGGGATGGTGATGATGAACATGATGAGGAGAACGAGCATGACGTCGATCAACGGCGTCGTGTTCATTTCCATCATCGGCGAGCCATCATCCTTGCCGCCTGACATTGCCATGAGGAATTACTCCTTGAAATTCGCAGCCGGGATCAACCGTTCGGGTCGGTCCGGTTGGAAATGAACCCGACGGTCGGGTAACCTGCCGCCTGGACGTTGTAGATCACGCCGGCAACACACCGCCACGGCGCATTCACGTCGCCACGGATGTGGACCTGGGGGATCTTTTCCGGATCTTGCACGATCGCTTCAATGCCACCTTCGCGCTGGACGATTGCATCAAGCCGCTTGAAGGCCTGGTCGTACAGCTCGGTCGAATCGACCGGCGTGGTGTTGTTGAAATAGACCCGGCATTCGCCACCGCGCGAAGCACCCGTGAAACCCGGATCACCAGCACTGCGGCCGGCATCATCGGAGGTGCTGACGGTAAGAAGCAGGTTTTCCACCTTGTCCTTCGATTCCTTGGAAACGAAGATGGGGATCTTGAGCTTCTCGATCGTCTGGATGGCGACCGGGACCGCGATCAGGAAGATGATGAGGAGCACCAGCATCACGTCCACGAGGGGCGTGGTGTTGATGTCCGACATCGGCTTGTCTGCGCCGCCACCACCTGTCGAAATGGCCATCTGTCTCTTCCTATCTCAAAACTTCTGTGGAGGGGCGGGCGGCCCGCATGCCTGGTCCCGCCCCTCTGCCATTCGAACGCTTAGGCCTTCTTCGGCGCCACCGGAGCAGCAGCCGGCTTGGCAGCCGGAGCAGCAGCAACAGCCGGCTTCACAGCACCCTTGGAGGTGATGTTGGCGAGCAGGTCGGTCGAGAAACCTACGAGGTTTTCAGCGATCGCCTTGTTGCGCGACTGCAGCCAGTTGTAAGCCAGCACCGCCGGAACGGCGACCAGCAGACCGATGGCGGTCATGATCAGTGCTTCACCGACCGGGCCCGCGACCTTGTCGATCGAAGCCGAACCGGCGAGGCCGATGTTGATCAGTGCGCGGTAGATACCGATAACCGTGCCGAGCAGACCAACGAACGGTGCGGTTGCACCGACGGTGGCGAGGAACGACAGGCCACCAGCCAGCTTGGAGTTGATGGCAGCTTCCGAGCGTGCCAGCGAACCGTGCAGCCAGTCATGGGCTTCCAGGGCGTCAGGCATCTTGGAGTGCTGGGCTTCGGCGGCCAGGCCGTCGTCAACCAGCTGGCGCCATGCGCTGTTCTTTTCCAGCTTGGCAGCGCCTTCAGACAGGGTGTTTGCACGCCAGAAGTTGGCACGCAGCGACTTGTACTGGCTGATGATCTTGTTCTGCTCGAGCAGCTTGGTGATCAGGATGTAGAACGAACCAACCGACATGATGATCAGGATGGTCAGGATGCTGATGGCGATCAGACCACCCTGCTGGATGGCTTCGACGAAGCCGAACTTGTTCTGCGGGGCGGCTTCGGCGCCGGCCGCCAGGATGTTGATAAGCATGCGGGTATTCCTCTCTTCGAAAACTTGCGTTGGATCCGGATTAGCGGCTCAGCTGGTACACGATCGTCGTGCTGAAGCTGCCCGAAGTCGGGTTGCCGGCGTCATCCAAAGCGGGATTGAAACGTGCGTAGCGCTGCATACCTTCGCAGGCCGCTTCGTCGAGGATGCTGGATCCGCTGGACGAAGATACGCTGCAGGCACTGACACGCCCATTGGGACCAATCTGGACGCGAACGCCCACCCGGCCTTCAACCTCGTCGCGGATCGCGCGGGAGGGGTAGTTTTCCTGGATGCGTGCAGCCCAGCTGCGCTGGCCGTCCGGCGTTGCGCCCTTTGCCTTGGAAGGCGCGGGCGGCGGTGCCGGGGGCGGTGCCGGCGGGGCAGCAGGCGGAACGATCCGGGCAGGCGGGGCCGGCGGCGGAATGTTCGTCTGTACCTGGATCGGCGGCGGTGCGACGCTGATG
>JBARAF010000312.1:0-8483 GCA_049791695.1 Croceibacterium sp. | reverse complement strand
CGCACGCCGGTCCGCCGCGAAATCGCACAGGGTGGTATCGGTTTCATGGCCAACGGCGCTGATCACCGGAATGTCCGATGCGGCCACTGCCCGCACCACCACTTCTTCGTTGAAAGCCCACAGGTCTTCAATCGAACCGCCGCCGCGGGCCACGATCAGCAAGTCCGGCCGGGGAATCGAGCCGCTGCCATCCAGAGCGTTGAACCCGCGCAGCGCCGCCGCCACCTGTTCCGCCGCACCGTTGCCCTGCACCAGCACCGGCCAGACGAGGACATGGCTGGGGAACCGGTCGGCCAAGCGGTGGAGGATATCGCGAATCACCGCGCCGGTGGGCGATGTAACCACGCCGATCACGCGCGACAGGAACGGCAGTGCCCGCTTGCGTTCCGGTGCGAACAGCCCTTCGGCTTCTAGCCGCCGGCGGGTCTTTTCCAGCAGGGCGAGCAGTGCGCCCTCGCCCGCGATTTCCATCGTTTCGATGACGATCTGGTATTTCGACCGGCCGGGGTACGTGGTCAGCTTGCCGGTGGCGACCACTTCCACCCCGTCTTCGGGCCGGAATGACAGCCGCTGCGCCCCGCCACGCCACATCACCCCGTCAATCACCGCGCCTTCATCCTTCAGCGCGCAATAGAGGTGCCCGCTGGCGGCGCGTTTCACGCCCGACAATTCCCCGCGCAGGCGCACGAAGGCAAAGCGATCTTCCACCGTCCGCTTCAGGATCTGGGATATTTCGCTGATCGACAGCGGCTCGGCGTTGTCGCCTGCGCGCCCCTTCGCTACCAGCCCGCCGGGTAAACCTGCGTCATCATCTGGGAAGGGGCCGTTCATGAATATCCTGCTGCTGGGATCGGGCGGACGTGAAAATGCGTTGGCGTGGAAGCTGGCGCAATCAAAACTGCTGGCCGGTGATGACGATAGATTGTTCGCCGCCCCGGGCAACCCCGGCATCGAAGCCTATGCCGAATGCCTGAACATGGACCTGACCGACCATGAACTGGTGATCGCGTTCTGCGAACAGGAAAGCGTCGGCCTGGTGGTGATCGGGCCGGAAGCGCCGCTGGTGGATGGCCTGGCCGATTCGCTGCGGGCCGAAGGGGTCTCCGTGTTCGGGCCCAGCCAGGCCGCCGCCCAGCTGGAAGGCAGCAAGGCCTTCACCAAGGCGATCTGCGACACCGCCAACATTCCCACCGCCGGTTACGTCCATGCCAAATCGCTGGCAGAAGCACTGGCCGCGCTCGACCGGTTCACCGCCCCTTACGTGCTGAAGGCCGATGGCCTGGCAGCGGGCAAGGGCGTGGTCATCGCCGAAAACCGCGCCGATGCCGAAGCCGCGCTGGCCGACATGTTCGACGGCGCCTTTGGCGATGCCGGGGCGGAAGTGGTGATCGAGGAATTCATGGAAGGGGAGGAAGTCAGCTTCTTCGCCCTGACCGATGGCGCGTCGATCGCGTCCTGCGGCAGCGCGCAGGATCACAAGCGGGTGGGTGAAGGCGATACCGGCCCCAACACCGGCGGCATGGGCGCCTATAGCCCGGCCCCGGTGCTGACCCCGGTGCTGCGGGGCGAAGTATTGAGCCGGATCATCGGCCCGACCGTGCGGGCGATGGCCGATGCGGGGACGCCTTATTCCGGCGTGCTCTATTGCGGGCTGATGCTGACCGAGGCGGGGCCGAAACTGGTGGAATACAATTGTCGCTTTGGCGATCCGGAATGCCAGGTGCTAATGATGCGGATGGAAAGCGACCTGGGTGAATACCTGCTCGCCTGCGCCGAAAACCGGCTGGCGACAATGGAGCCGGTGCGCTTTTCCGCCGATACCGCGCTGACCGTGGTGATGGCCGCAAAGGGTTATCCCGACACGCCGCAAAAAGGCGGGGCCATCAACGGCATCGACGCGGCAGAGGCGACCGGGGCCAAGGTATTCCACGCCGGGACCGCGCTGGATGAAAACGGGCAACTGGTCGCCAACGGGGGCCGGGTGCTGAATGTCACCGCACGCGGCACCACAGCGGCAGAAGCCCAGGCTGCCGCTTATCGCGCGGTCGATGCGCTGGATTTCCCGACCGGGTTCTGCCGGCGCGACATTGGCTGGCGCGAAGTGGCCCGCACCGCCGGGCAGGACTGAACCACCGGGCGGGGCTGAATCACCGGGGAGGGCTGAACCGGGTCAGTTGCGCAAGGCATCCAGCGGCACTGCCATGTCCACGGCCAGTCCGTGGCTGTGCCATTCTTCCGCCAGGGTACCGCGCAATTGGTAGATCGCGGCCCGTTGCTTCATTTCGGTGCCGAAGCCTGACCGGGTGGGTGGCCCTGCCACCGCCGGCCCGCCCTGTTCCCGCCAGGCGAGGTGCAACTGGTCGGATTTGATCTGGCAGGTCAGCCTGACCGTGCCCGCCGGGGACGACAGCGCGCCGTATTTCAGCGCATTGGTGGCCAGTTCGTGCACCACCAGCGCCAGCGCACCGGCCGCCTGGATGCCCAGCGCGACATCATCGCCATCCACTTCGATCCGCTGGTGCCCGCCGATTTCGTAGGGGGAGAGCAATTCGCCCAGCAGGCGGTGCAGGTTGTCTTCCGCCGGGCCATCCCCCGCAGGGCGCCGCACCAGCGCATGGACCTTGGCCAGGGCGCGCACTTTCTCGGTTACCTGGCGGACAAATCCGGCCGCTTCCGGCTGGAACCGGGCGGTGGACGACAGCAGAGAGATCACCACGGCGAAGATATTGTTGATCCGGTGCGCCAGTTCGCGCGCGATCAGGTCCATGCCCGCTTCGGCACGTTTGCGATCGTCGATATCGGTGCAGGTGCCGAACCAGCGGACGATCTGCCCCGCGCTGTCGCGCACCGGCATCGCCCGGCCCAGCACCCAACGGTATTCACCGCTGCGGTGGCGCAGGCGGTATTCTATTTCGTACGGCTCGCCGCTGGCCAGGCTGGCGCGCCAGGCCGCCCAGGCACGCGCGCGGTCATCGGGGTGGAACATCCCGTTCCACGCTTCGCCATCGGTCGAACCGGCCGGCATCCCGGTGAAAGCGTACCAGCGCTGGTTGTAGAAATCGTGATAGCCGTCAGGCTTGGTCGACCAAACCATGTGCGGCACGGCATCAAGGATGCCACGCACCACTGCCGCATCAGCCGGATTGTGCGGCAGGCCGCTCCAGTATTCATCCGGCAGCTCCGCCCCGGGATCGTTCAGCGCAACGTGCATTCCCGGAATGTTCCCATCTTGTGTCTCCTAGTAGACGCAGCATCGACGATTCGTCTGCCCACTTGTGTACATTGGCGCACATCGGATGCCCGAAATCCGGTTTCACGCGTTGGCATGGCTACATGCAGTGCGTCGGGGTGGGGTTATGCGAAAACGAGGGGTAACCGGATCGGTGAACAACAACCTGCTGCGGCACTTGCGCGACCCCGAACTGGCACTGGTCCTGCCGCACCTGTCCTCTGTGCAGGGCGAGGTGGGCGATGTGCTCTACAACCCCGGCGACAATGTGCAGACGGTCTATTTCCCGTGCGGCCCGGCGCTGGTGTCGTTCGTGGTTGACCTGGCGGAAGGGAAGGAAGTGGAAACGGTGCTGATCGGCCGCGAAGGGGCGGTTGGCGGCATTGTCAGCAAAGGCCACCTGCCGGCCTTTTCCCGCTGCGTGATCCAGTCCGCCGGGGAATTCCTGACCCTGGAAACCAGCAAACTGGACGAACTGAAAGGCGAATCGCGCACCATTGCCCGGGTCTTCACCCGCTATGCCGATTGCGTGATGGCGCAGGTGTTCCAGTCGGTTGCCTGCAACGCGGCCCACACCATCGAACACCGCACCGCCAAGTGGCTGGTCGCGGCCATCGAACGGACGGGGGACCATGATGTGCCGCTGACGCAGGAACAGCTGGCGGGGATGCTGGGCGTGGGCCGGTCCTACATCAGCCGTGTGCTGGGCAAACTGAAGCAGGATGGCCTGCTGACCACCCGTCGCGGGCGGTTGCAGGTGACCAGCCTGGACCGGCTGCGCGACCTGTCCTGCGAATGCCAGGACCGGGTGCGCAGCCATTTCGACCGGGTGTTGAGCGGCGTTTACCCCACGGAGGAGGAAAGCACCGCCCTGAAGGAACAGGCCGAAGCCTGACGCCGGTTCAGCCCAGCTTGGCCTTCACCAGTGCTTCCAGGTCCGCTTCGGGCCGGGCGCCGTAATGGCTGATCACTTCTGCAGCGGCGATTGAACCGATCCGCAGGCAGCGTTCCAGCGATTGCCCGCGCACATGGCCGAACAGGAACCCGGCGGCGAACAGATCGCCCGCGCCGGTGGTGTCCACCACCTTGTCGACCGGTTCCGCCGCAACCTGCGCCCGCTGGCCATTGGCCACGGCCACCGCGCCCTGTTCGCTGCGGGTCACAACCAGTACCGGCACTTGCGCAGACAGCTGGGCCAGCCCGTCTTCAAACAGGTCTTCCCCGGTCATCGCCGCCAGTTCGACCTCGTTGGCGAACAGGATGTCGATCAGGCCATCGGCAATCAGCTGGCGGAAATCATCGCCATGGCGGCTGATGACGAAAGCATCGGACAGGGTGAAAGCCACCTGGCGCCCGGCGGCACGGGCGGCCTCGATCGCCCGGCGCATCGCCGCGCGTGGTTCTTCCGGATCCCACAGATAGCCTTCGAGATAGAGGATGCGCGCGCCGCCGACGGCTTCTTCATCCAGCGTATCGGGCGGCAGGAACTGCGACGCGCCGAGAAAAGTGTTCATCGTCCGCTGGCCATCGGGGGTGACGAAGATCAGGCAGCGCGCGGTGGGCGGATCTTCCCCGCGCACCGGGGTGTCGTAATCGATCCCGACGGCGCGGATGTCATGCGCGAACACCGCGCCCAGCTGGTCATCCGCCACCTGGCCGATGAAGGCGCACTGCGCGCCCAGGGCAGACAGGCCCGCCAGGGTATTGGCCGCGCTGCCGCCGGAAATTTCCCGCGCCGGGCCCATCGCATCATACAGCGCCTGCGCCTGATCGGTGTCGATCAGGGTCATGCCGCCCCGGACCATGCCCAGTTCTTCGATCAGTTCATCGGAACAAGGGGCCATCACGTCGACGATGGCATTGCCGATCGCGATCACGTCATATCTGGGTTCGGTCATGAATCTTTCCGCAATGGGTTTGAATGGGCGCTGGTGCGTCGCGCCGTTGACTTGCCTTCCCCGGCAGGCAATCGCAAGCACGATGACAGCCGTCTTCTCCTCGTTGCTGCGCGCCCTGGCGCAACTCGCCGATGCCCGCGTGCTGCGGGTGCTGGGCAAAAGCCTGGCGGTCAGCCTGGTGCTGTGCGCGCTGCTGGGCTGGGGCGGCTGGTGGCTGATTGACCGGGGGCTGACCGCGGCGGGCCTGGGCGATGCCCTGTTGCCCGATGGCGGGGCCTTGCGCGGGATTGCCGCATTGCTGCTGACGCTGGGCGGGCTGTGGCTGCTGTGGCGGGTCGTCGCACTGGCAGTGATCCAGTTCTTTGCCGATGAAGTGGTCCAGGCGGTGGAGGCGCGGCATTACCCCGCCGCCGCTGCCCGCGCGCGGGACTTGTCCGTGCCGGAGCAACTGCGCGCCAGCCTGGGTTCTGCCATGCGCGCGCTGCTGGTCAACCTGGCAGCACTGCCCTTTGCCGTGGCCCTGCTGGTGACCGGGGTGGGCACGCCCCTGCTGTTCCTGGCGGTCAACGCCGTGCTGCTGGGCCGCGAATTGCAGGATATGGTCTGGCTGCGCCACCGCCATGCCGCCGGGGAGGCCGCGCCGGTCAGCCGGGCCGAACGCTACGCCCTTGGCGGCGTGGTGGCGGCGATGCTGGCCGTGCCGTTCCTGAACCTGCTGGCACCGATTGTGGGGGCAGCCGCCGCCACCCACCTGATCCACCGCCGATCTTGAACCTGAATTGGGACCGCCCGTGACATTCCGCCTTTCGACCAGCCTGATCCTGGCCGCCTTGCTGGCCGGTTGTGCCTCCAGCCCGGCCAGCCAGCAGACGCAACCTGTCCGCACCCCGCCGCCGCGCCCCGCCCCCGGGCCGGTGCCGCCAACCAAGCCCACCCCGCCGCCGCCGACCAGCTTTCGCGCGCCGCAAGTGCTGCGCGTGCCGGGGCTCGAAGGGGTGCTGGAGGCCGATGGCGACAACCTGATCCGCCAGTTCGGCCAGCCCCGGCTGGACGTTACCGAAGGCGACATGCGCAAGCTGCAATTCGCGGGCGAGGCCTGTGTGCTGGACCTGTACCTGTACCCCTTGCGCGAAGGGGGCAAACCGGTGGCCACCTATCTCGACACCCGGCGCAGCAGTGACGGGCTGGACGTGGACCGCCGCGCCTGCGTGGAAGCCCTGCGGCGGCGCTGACCGGGGGCAGGACGCAGGGCCGGGTACGGGGCGCGGTGCGGGGCCGAGTACGGGGCGGGGCGCACTAACTTCGATTTAACCTTGTCCGTGCATCACGGCGCCCAATGGCCCAGAACTGGGCTCAGGGAAGACCGAGCATGACCATGCATTTTGCCGCCATTGCCCAAAACGCCGCTGCCGACGGGGTCATTTCCGCCAAGGACCTTGCGGCCCTCCGCCGCGCGGGCTGGGCGAACGGTGCCATCACCCCCGACGAGGCCGAAGCGATCTTCGCCGCGAACCACAAGCTGGCGGCGTCCGACCCTGACTGGTGCGATTTCTTTGTCGAAGCGATCGGCGAATATGTGATCAACGGCAGCGAACCGCGCGGCTATGTCAGCGATGATCGGGCCGCATGGCTGATCCACCGGGTGGAACAGGACGGCAAGCTGGACAGCATGGCCGAACTGGAACTGCTGGTGCGGGTGCTGGAACGCAGCCAGAATGCGCCGCAATTGCTGAAAGATCGCGTGCTGGCCCATGTCGAAGCCGCTGTGCTGACCGGCGCGGGCCCCACCCGCCGGGGTGGCCAGCTGGCCGCCGGGCAGGTGACCGCTGCCGAAGCAGACATCCTGCGCCGCACGATTTTTGCCGCTGGTGGCGATGGCCCGGCCTGCACCAGCCGCGCAGAGGCGGAACTGCTGTTCCGGCTGAAGGACGCCAGCGTTGATGCACCCAATGCCCCGGAATGGCAGCGGATGTTTGTGCAAGGGGTCGCCAGCTACCTGCAGGGATCGGCGGCAAGCGACGCACAGCTGAGCCGCGAACGGGCACTGGAACTGGAAACGTTCATGAATACTGCCAGCCCGCGCATCACGCAGGTACTGGGCCGCATCGCCCTGGCATCACCCAACGTGCTGGATGTGGTCTTTGGTCGCAAGCAGCCCCCGCGCGACCGGCTGGGGGAACTGGCCAGCGCCGAACAGGTGACGGAATCGGAAAACTCCTGGTTGCAGGCGGAAATTGCCGAAGACGGCCGCCTGGACCCTTACGAACAGGCGCTGCTGGATTTCCTCGCCGCCGACTGAGCGGCACCGCACCAACAGCGCAGCTCCTGGCCGATCAGACCATGAAGCTTTCGCCGCAGCCGCAGCTGCCCTTGGCATTGGGGTTGGTGAACACGAACCCGGCGGTGAAATCATCTTCCACCCAGTCCATCGTGCTGCCCACCAGGTACAGCACGCTGGCCCCGTCGATGTAGAACGTGCCGCCGGGCGTTTCGATCTTTTCGTCGAAAGCGGCTTCGGCCGACACATAGTCGACCGAATAGGCGAGGCCCGAACAGCCGCGGCGCGGGGTCGACAGCTTAACCCCGATGGCATCGGCCGGGGCCTTGGCCATCAGGTCCGCCACGCGGGCTTCGGCCGCCGGGGTCAGCACCACGGCAGCGGGCAGCTTGCGCGTCTTGCCCGTGCTTTGGGGTGCGGTGGTTGCTTCGGTCATATCAGCCTCTTCTGCCAGCACAGGGCCTGTCCGGCGGCGGGATCAAGTTCGTAGGCGCCATAGCCAAGCGCGCGGTAGAGCGTCTTTGCCCGTTCGTTGCCGCTCAGCACTTCCAATGTGATCTTGCCGGCCCCCAACAACAAGGCCTCCGCCTCAACGGCTTCAAACAAGGCCCGGCCGATCCCCAGCCCGCGATAACGCGGCACCACCACCGCATCATGGATATTGACCAGCGGCAGGGCGTTGAACGTGGACACCGAGGTGAAGCAATTGGCGAGGCCAACCGGTTCCCCGTCCAGCCGCGCAATCAGCGAAAAGGCATTGGGCGTGGCCGCCAGCAAGGGCACCAGTTCCGCCATCACATCATCCGCCAGTGGTTCACCGCCGCCCATCGGATCGCGGGCATAGGCATCCATCAGCGCAATCACCGCCCCGGCATCGGCCGGATCGTCATAATCCGCGCGGTTGATCCGGGGCTGGGGGGCCAGAGCGCGTGCGGCGTTCACAGCATTCCCAGTTCGAGCCGGGCCTCGTCGCTCATCTTGGCCGGGTCCCACGGCGGATCCCACACCAGGTTCACCTCCGCATCGCGCACACCGGGGACAGAGGAAACGCGCAGTTCCACTTCGCCCGGCATCGATT
>JBARAF010000311.1:0-2468 GCA_049791695.1 Croceibacterium sp. | reverse complement strand
GGGGCGACCGCAAGCCGACGTTGCCGCCTATCTGGGGGCGGCGGAGCTGGTGCAGGGCGAGTTGGACGATGCCCGTCGCTGGCTGGCACCGGGACGATTTTCCGCCGCCTCCCGCCAGCGCGGTTTCCATGCGCTGGGGCGGCTGAACCTTGAAGAAGGCAACCTGCCCGCCGCCGCCGTGGCGTTCAACCAGGCGCTCGCCAGCGGGAAGCCGACGGCGCAGCTGTGGTTCGATATCGGTGCCATGCGCTATCGCGGAGGGGAGCAGCATCTGGCGTTGAATGCGGCGGAACGGGCGGTGGCACTGGAGCCGCAGAACCCGGGGACACTGCGGTTTCGCGCGCAATTGGCGCGGGATGCCGAAGGCATGGTGGCCGCGCTACCTTGGTTCGAACGGGCATTGCAAGGCGCGCCCGATGATGTCGACCTGCTGGGGGAATATGCCGCCACGCTGGGGGATGCCGGGCAAAACCGGGCGATGCTGGCCGTGGCCCGGCGGATGGTGGAACTGAGCCCACGCGATCCCCGCGCCTTTTACCTGCAAGCTGTGCTGGCCGTTCGCGCCGGTTGGTTCGACATGGCCCGGCGGCTGATGTGGCAAACGGGCGGGGCTTATGACGCCAAGCCATCGGGCCTGCTGCTGAACGGTGTGCTGGAACTGGCCAGCGGCAACCCGGCGCTGGCGGTGGAACAGTTCGACACGCTGGTGCGCCAGCAACCGCAGAACCACCACGCTGCGCTGCTGCTGGGCCGGGCCTTGCTGGCCAATGGCGAATCGAACGAGGTGATTGCCCGCTTCACGCCAGCGGACGATCGCCGCCATGCCGCGCCGTACCTGCTGGCGCTGGTCGGGCAGGCGCATGAGCAACTGGGCAACCGCGCCAAGGCTGCCAACTATCTTGATCGCGCCACCGCGCCGCCGGGTGATGTGGTGACGGTACTGCCGGTCGATGCCGCGGGCGATTTCGCGATCTGGCGCTGGCAGAAAGACAACAGCGATCCGCAAGGGGCCGTGGCGCTGCTGCGGCGTCTGGTGGCCAGCCGGCAAACGGGCGAGGCGCAGGCCGAGGCAACCCGTTTGCTGACCCGCTTTCCCGGCTCCGCCGATATTGAACGGTTGGCAGGCGACGTGTTCCTGCTGACCGGCGATTCTGCCGGGGCCCTGGCCGCCTATGACCGGTCAGGCGCCATTCGCAGTGACCATGCGCTGGTCCGGCGGACCATCTTGGCCGAACGGGCGCTGGGCCGGGGCGCGGCGGCAGAACGGCGAGGCGGGGAGTTCATCGCCCGCAACCCGCGTTCCCTGCCGGCATTGCGCGTGCAGGCGCTGGCCGCTGCCGCACGGCGCGACTGGCGCAATGCGGAACCGCTGCTGCGCCGCGCTTCGGCCTTGGCTGGGGAGAGCGATCCGCTGCTGCTGGCGGCACTGGCGGAAGGACGGCTGGCACTGGGGCAACCGCAAGCGGCCCTGGCCGATGCCCGCCGCGCCCATTCCCTGCAGCGAGCCAACCGCCGGATCACCGCCGTGCTGGCGCGGGTGATCAAGGCAGCCAAGGCCGGTTGAGCGGCGCCTGCGCCGGTCCCTGTTTCGGCTGGACTGGACAGGCCCGACAGCGACGGGCAGTGCGCCCGGCATGGCCGCTGCACCCAACCTGGCTCGTTTCCTGGGCACCGTAGATCCGCTGGTCCGCTTGTTGTTGGTGGCGATCCTGCTGGCCACCCTGTTGCCGGTTACCGGGCAGGGGCGCGATGTGGCGCAGTTCATTTCCAACAGCGCGGTGTTCCTGCTGTTCCTGCTCAACGGCTTGCGCCTGCCGCGTGCCGAGGTCCGCCGGGGGCTGGGCCATATGCGGTTCCTGTTGCCATTGGCGCTGTGGTGCTTTGGCGTGATGGGCCTGGCTGGCTGGGGCCTGTCGCTGATCGGCAGCGCAATCCTGCCGGTGCAAGTGGCGCTGGGGATGGTGTTCCTGGGCGTGCTGCCTTCGACCGTACAATCGGCCACCGCCTACAGCTCGCTGGGCGGGGGCAATGTCGCGGCATCGGTAGTGGCGGCGGCGGTGCTGAACGTGCTGGGCGTGTTTATCAGCGCGCCGCTGTTTTCGTTGCTGGCAGGCAGCGCTTCCGCACCGTTCGACATGGCCGCGCTGGAACGGGTGGCACTGATCCTGTTGCTGCCGTTCGCGCTGGGGCAACTGGCGCAGGGTGCATTCGGCCACCTGGTGCGCGAACACCGGCAGGCGGCGACCTGGATGGACCGCACCTCGATTGCCATCGCCGTCTATGTCGCCTTTTCCGGGGCGGTGGAGCAGGGCCTGTGGCAGAAAGTGGACCTGCCCGCCTGGGGCGCATTGCTGGTGTTGGTGGCGCTGTTCCTGGCGCTCGGCTTTGGCGGGGCATGGCTGCTGGGCGGAGCCCTGCGGCTGTCCCGGCCCGACCGGATCGCCTTCCTGTTTGCCGGCGCGCAGAAG
>JBARAF010000310.1:0-14509 GCA_049791695.1 Croceibacterium sp. | reverse complement strand
ATGCAGCATCGCGTAATCACGCACCAGCAAGGCACCGATGCCCACCGGACCGCCCAGCTTGTGGCCGGAAACCACCACCATGTCGGCATCGGGCAAGGCTGCCTTGCCGGCGGATTGCGAACAGTCGGCCAGCAACAGCCCGCCGTTCGCCCGCACTTGCGTGGCCAGCGGGTTGTCCACCAGCGGCAACAGGCAAGTCCCGGTTTCCGGATTGATCGCCTGCACCGCCACAACAGCCCCGCCACAATCGCGCAACAGCTCGGACGAAAGATCGGGCTCACCCGCCACGACCGGCAGCACCTCCGCCCCCGGCGCGGCACGGAACACCGCGTCATGCTCCACCGCCGAAATAATCCGCCGCTGCGCCTTGGCTTGCCCCAGGCCGATCGCAAGGGCCTCGCTCGCGCCGCTGGTGAAAATTACCTCACCTTGCCAACCAAGCGCGGCCTTCACCCGCGCCCGGGCATCTTCCAGCGCGGCGCGCGCGGCGCGGCCTTCGGCATGGGGGCTGCTGGGATTGGCCCACAGGCGAAAGCCCTGCTCCATTGCCGCCAGGGCCTCCGGCCGCAGCGGGCTGGTGGCCGCATGGTCAAGATAGACGCGAGTCATACGGGAACAATTGCGAAATTGGGCATCATCACTATATAGCCGCCACCTTCCGGTGCGCCAGCCACGCACCCATTCCGATCTTTGAAGAGACCATCGCCCATGCCCTCCGTGATCTTTCCCGGCCCCGAAGGCCGCCTTGAAGGCCGCTTCTCCCCCGCTCCGCGCCCCCGCGCGCCGGTGGCAATGATCCTGCACCCGCATTCGCAGGGTGGCGGGACGATGAATGACCGGATCGTGCAGCGCCTGTACAAGACGTTCGTCGATCGCGGCTTTGCGGTGCTGCGCTTCAATTTCCGCGGCGTCGGCCGCAGCCAGGGCAGTTTCGACAATGGCATCGGGGAACTGTCCGATGCCGCCAGCGCGCTTGACTGGGTGCAGTCGATTCACCCCGAAGCACAGGTCACCTGGGTCGCCGGCGTCAGCTTCGGTGCGCTGATCGGGATGCAGTTGCTGATGCGCCGTCCGGAAATTCGTGGTTTCATCTCGGTGGCCCCGCCAGCCAACATGTACGATTTTTCGTTCCTCGCCCCCTGCCCGGCTTCGGGCATCTTCGTTCAGGGCATGGCGGATACCGTGGTGCAGCCCAATTCGGTGCAGAAGCTGGTCGACAAGCTGCGCACGCAGAAGCACATCACCATCCACCACGACGAAATCCCGCGCGCCAACCACTTCTTCGAAAACGAGATCGAAGAACTGATGGGCTCGGTCGACAAGTACCTCGATTTCCGTCTGGACCCGTCCTGCCCGATCCGCTGATCGGCTGACTTTTCGGCCTGACATACGGCAAGCCCCACGCTGCAACGCGGGGGCTTGCCAAGCCTCTCTTCAATGATGTAATGTAATTACATCACATAAGGGGCGCCCGCCCCGTGCGGGACGCTCCGAAGGAGAGAGGAGCAGCCCATGGCTTATACTGACCGCAGGACCGACCCCCGCCGCCGCGCCACTGCCGTGGCCGGCGCTGTCGCCATCCACGCCGCGCTGGCCGGGATCGTTATCGCCGGTCTTTCGGTGGTGACGATCATCCAGGATGATCCCAACATCATCGGCTTTGATCTGGACCCGCCGCCGCCGCCTCCACCTCCACCGCCCGTTCCGCAACCGAGCGATCAGGTGGCACCACTGCCGAAGGCGCCAATGCCACCGATCCCGTTGCCGCCGCAGCCAGGTCCGGAGGTCGATTTCAGGCCGATCGATGAGATTCTCCCGACGCCGACCTTTCCGGTCATTCCGCCCACACCAGGCGTGGCAGTGCAACCCGATCCGCCGCGGCCCGTCCCCAGCTTCAGCCCGAAGCTGGCGCGACCGGCCAATGGACCGTCAGGTTGGGTTACGTCGGATGACTATCCTTCTCAGGAACTGCGCGCAGGGATTGAAGGGCAGTTGCGCTATCGCCTCAGCGTGGCCAGCAACGGCAGGGTCACCGCCTGCGAGATTGTCGCCACATCCGGGGCCAAGCGACTGGATGAAGCAGCCTGCCGGATGATCACGCGCCGCGCCCGGTTTGACGCGGCAACGGATGACAGCGGGGCCAAGGTCGTCGGCACCTATTCCGGCACCGTCCGCTGGGAAATCCCGGATTAATTACCCTGCAACTGTGCGGCGCGGTCCACCGGGGCCGTGCCGCCGGCATCGGGCACGGTCCAGATCAGCACATTGGCGATCATCACCACCGCCAGCAGCACCATCAGCCACACCTGCCGCCCGCGGATCCCCTTCCGGTACAGCACGAAAGCGGCCGCCAGCAGGGCCAGCGCCACCAGAACGACGATCGACAATATGGTATCCATGCGCCCGCCTTGCCACGGGCGGGGACGGGAGACAATTCCCGCCCCGCACCCGCAGCGTAGACAGCGTCTTTGGCCCCCTATTCCTTGCCGAACAGCTTGCCGGCCATGCCCATCACATCGTTGATGGGGTTGCCGTCGCCATCGCTGTCCAGCTTGGACAGCAGGCCCTTGGCCATCGGATTTTCGTTCAGCAGGCTGGCGAACTGGGTCAGCGAACCTTCGCCGCCGATCGCTTCCACGATCTGGTTCAGGGTGCCGGCTGGCAGGCCGGTGCTGGCCGCGGCGGCTTCCACCGTATCGCCCTGCATCTGGTGCGAATGGCCGAGCGCCGCGATTGCCTTCTCTGCCAGGGCCGGATCAATACCGATCTTGGAGGCGAGGTTGGTCACATCGTCGGGCGAACCGGCGATGCTCTTCAGGATGCCGTCAAAAATGCTCATCTGCGAATCTCCCCCCGGATTGGTCCAGGAAGTTGGAGCTAAGGAACATTTCCGCGTCGTGGCAAGACAAACAGAAAGGGCGGCCCCGCGAGGCCGCCCTTCCCGATAACCGATTGCGTGCCGCAGATCAGGCCGGCTGCGGAGCGGAAGCGCGCACGCCTTCGTCCACATGCGCTTCGAACTGGGCGAAATTGGCCACGAACAGCTGCACCAGCTTGGCGGCCGTTTCGTCATATTCGGCCGGGTCAGCCCAGGTCTGCCGCGGATCGAGGATCGCGGTGTCGACGCCCGGCACGGCCACCGGCACTTCGAAGCCGAAGTTGGGGTCGACGCGGAATTCGACATCGTTCAGCGAACCGTCCAGCGCCGCGTTCAGCAGGGCGCGGGTGGCCTTGATCGGCATCCGCTTGCCGGTGCCGTACTTGCCGCCGGTCCAGCCGGTGTTGACCAGCCAGCACTGGGCATGACCTTCGGCGATCCGCTTCTTCAGCAGGTTGCCATATACGCTGGGGTGGCGCGGCATGAAGGCTGCACCGAAGCAGGTGGAGAAGGTCGCTTCCGGTTCGGTCACGCCGATTTCGGTGCCAGCCACCTTGGCGGTGTAACCCGACAGGAAGTAATACATTGCCTGGTCAGCCGTCAGTCGCGAGATCGGAGGCAGCACGCCAAAGGCATCGGCAGTCAGCATGATCACGTTGGACGGTGCCGGGCCGAGGTTCTGTTCCGAGGAGTTCGGGATGAAATCGATCGGGTAGGCACCGCGGGTGTTTTCGGTCTTGCTGCCGTCGGTGAAATCGATTTCGCGCGTGTCCGGGTCCATCGCCACGTTTTCGAGAATGGTCCCGAACATCTTGGTGGTGGCGTAGATTTCCGGCTCGCCTTCCGCTGAAAGGTTGATCATCTTGGCGTAGCAGCCGCCTTCGAAGTTGAACACGGCAGTGTCCGACCAGCCGTGTTCGTCATCGCCGATCAGCGTGCGGCTGGCATCGGCGGACAGGGTAGTCTTGCCGGTGCCCGACAGGCCGAAGAAGATCGCGCTCTTGCCGTCGGCGCCGATGTTGGCGCTGCAATGCATCGGCATCACGCCCTGCGCAGGCAGGAGGTAGTTGAGCAGGCCGAACACGCCCTTCTTCATTTCACCCGAATATTCGGTGTTGCCGATCAGGATCAGCTTTTCAGTGAAATTGACCGCAATCACCGTGTCGCTGCGGCAGCCGTGACGGGCCGGATCGGCTTTGAAGCTGGGCAGGGTGATGATCGTATATTCCGGCGCGAAATCGGCCAGTTCCGTTTCGGTTGGGCGGACCAGCAGGGTGCGCACGAACAGGCTGTGCCAGGCCATCTGCGTGATCACGCGGACGCTGACCCGGTATTCCGGCTGCGAACCGCCGAACAGGTCGGCCACGTAGAGTTCGTCCTGCTTCTTCAGTTCGGCGAGGAAATCGGCCTTCAGCGCGGCGAAATGCGCTTCGCTCATCGGCTGGTTGATCGCGCCCCAGAAGATGTTGTCTTCCGTGGTGGCGTCGCGGACGATGTACTTGTCCTTCACGCTGCGGCCGGTGAACTTGCCCGTTTCCACCACCAGCGGACCGTGCGCCGCCAGTTGACCTTCACCCTTGGCCAGGGCGTGTTCCACCAGAGCGGCGGTCCCCAGATTGGCGTGGATCGTGGCGGAGGTTTCGAGGCCCTGCTGAGCCAGGGAAACGGCAAGGGTAGCGGTCACTTCGGATCTTCTCCTGAAAGCACGAAAACTCGCCGGAGTTTTGTGCAGCATTTTGGCGGTGCGCATAGAGACCGCACCCGCCCTCGTCAAATTTTCGGCAATGCGGTTACGGATGCGACGAGGTTTGCCCCTTCTTTGAAGCAATTGCCGCACCCTGCCCGCCGCCGCGCCTTGGCCTTTCCCGGCCTCACGTGCATAGTGCGGGCTTGACCATGCATTGGGCCCAGGGACGATGACCGAGGAACCGCCAGCCGCCCCCCTTGCGGGAGAAAGCCCCCGCACCATTGCGCTGGTGGATGATGATCGCAACATCCTCACCACGCTGTCAATTGCGTTGCAGGCAGAAGGGTACGCCACGCGGGTCTATTCCGACGGCGAAGCCGCGTTGCGGGCGCTGGTCGACAACCCGCCTGACCTGGCCGTGTTCGACATCAAGATGCCCCGCATGGATGGCATGGAATTGCTGCAGAAGCTGCGGGAAAAGTCTGATCTTCCAGTGATATTCCTGACCAGCAAGGATCAGGAACAGGACGAGGAAGCAGGCCTGGCGATGGGGGCTGACGATTACATCGCCAAGCCGTTCAGCCAGCGGCTGCTGCTGGCCCGCATCCGCACGATCTTGCGCCGGTCAGCCCCTGTCCGCCCTGCCGGGGAAGCGGACGAGCCAGCCGATCCCGCCCTGCCCGTGCTGGCGCGCGGACGGCTGGAAATGGACCCGGCCCGGCACAGCGTCACCTGGGATGGCCAGCCCGTGGCCCTGACGGTAACCGAGTTCCTGATCCTGGAGGCGCTGGCCCAGCGGCCCGGCATCATCAAGAGCCGCAACCAGCTGATGGATGCCGCCTATCCCGACGATATCTTCGTGGATGACCGCACGGTTGACAGCCACATCAAGCGGCTGCGGCGCAAATTCCGCGAAGTGGATGACGAGTTTTCCGCGATCGAAACCCTCTATGGCGCGGGCTACAGCTTTGCCGATGGCTGATCCGCGCGATCTGCTCGCCTTCCCGCTCAACACCTCGCTGACCACCCGCATCCTGGCGGTCAACCTGGTGCCCCTGATGCTGATTGCCGGCAGCCTGTTCTTCCTCGATTCGTACCGTCGCCAGTTGCTGGACGAACGCTATCGCCTGGCCCGGATCGAAGCGCAGATCACGGCCGAGGCGCTGGCGGGATCCAGTCGCAAGCGACAGGAAGTGTTGCTGGTCCAGATCGGCAAGGAACAGCACATGCGGCTGCGAATGTATGATGCGCAGGGCAAGCTGTGGGCCGACAGTTTCCAGCTGGCCCCTCCCTCGTTCCAGCTGGCCGATCCGGTGACCGATCCGTGGCGTGAAGACCTGGCCCGGTGGATGGATGCGGCGGCCGATTTTGCCGTCGGCGCGGCAGACGTGCCGCCCTATCTCGAACCGCGCGAATCCACGGTGAATGCCTGGCCGGAACTGGTCCGCGCCCGGGAACAGCGCCGCACCCAGGTTGAACTGCGCCATGCGCCCGACCGGTCCCCGGTCATCACCGCCGCCGCGCCGGTGGGGCTGACCGGATCGAGCCTGCTGACCACGCGCAACGCAATCGACATCACCCGCGCCGTGCGTGATGCGCGCAGTACGCTGCTGACCATCATCCTGCTGGCGCTGGCGCTGTCGATTGCCTTGTCACTATACCTCGCCCGCACGATTATCGATCCGCTGCGCCGACTTGGCCGCGCAGCGGTGAAGGTGCGGCTGGGCCGCGAACGCGAGGTGGAAGTTCCGCGGATGCCCGAACGGGGGGACGAAATCGGCGTGCTGGCCCGCGCCGTGTCCGACATGACCACAGCCCTGCGCCTGCGGATCGACGCGGTGGAAAGCTTTGCCGCAGACGTGGCGCATGAAATCAAGAACCCGCTGGCCAGCCTGCGGAGCGCCCTGGAATCACTGCCCAAGGTGGAAGACCCGGCCCTGCGCGCGCAGTTGAACGATATCGCCGCGCATGACGTGCGCCGGATCGACCGGCTGGTGACCGAAATCTCCGAAGCCAGCCGGATCGACGCGGAACTGAGCCGCGCGACTTTTGAAGCGGTCGATTTTGCCCGGCTGGTGGAAAACGTCGTCCGTGCACGGGATGATCGCAACCTCAATGCCGGTCGCACCGTGGCCCTTTCGCGCGAAGGGCGCCCCGCGCTGGTGTTGGGCGTACCGCTGCGGCTGGAACGGGTGGTGGAAAACCTGCTCGACAACGCGGTGTCGTTCTCCCCGCCCGACGGGAAGATCGCGGTGCGGATTGAGCATCAGGGCCAGCGGCTGCAAGTCACCGTCTGCGATCAGGGGCCGGGCATCCCGCCAGACGAGCGCGAGAAAGTGTTCACCCGGTTCCACTCCGTCCGCCCGGAGGACGAAGGCTTTGGCCATCACAGCGGCCTCGGCCTCGCCATCGCCCGCGCCATTGCAGAAGCGCATGGCGGATCACTCACCGTGGGCGAAACCCCGGCGGAAGGCTGCGGTGCTTGCCTGGTGCTGGACCTGCCCGCGGCATGACGGCGGTGCCGTATCAGGCCAGCTGCGTGGCCATTGGCGGGCGCGGCGTGTTGATCGAAGGTGCGCCCGGCACCGGCAAGAGCAGCCTGGCCCTGGCCCTGATCGATCGCGGGGCAGTGCTGGTGGGCGACGATGGCGTGCTGTTGGAGCAGCGCGCCGGGCGGCTGTGGGCCCTGCCCCACCCCAACATTGCCGGGCTGCTGGAGCTGCGCAACGTTGGCCTGCTGGCTTACCCGTGCACCCCCGCGCCGCTGGCCCTGGTCCTGCGGCTGGACGAAACCGCCCCCCGCCATGTCGAAGCGGCAGAGCGGATGCTGCTGGCCGGATTCGACCTGCCGGTGCTGCGGCTGTGGCCAGGAGGGGCAGTGTTGCATCTGCGCGCCGAAGCCGCCCTTAACCTTTACGGCGAAGGCTGACCCCCTTCCCTTTCGGTCGCAACGGCGGCACAGGCAGGGAAATGGCCGACGAATCCCCTGATACCCGCCAACGGATCCTGCTCGTCACCGGTATGCTCGGTGCCGGCAAAGCGACTGCCTTGCGCGAGTTGGAGGACCTGGGCTGGGAGGCGATCGACAACTTCCCGATTCGCCTGCTCGACCGGATGCTGGGCGGGGAAACTGCCCAATACCCGCTGGCGATCGGGTTCGATTGCCGAACCCGCGGGTTCGTGCCGAGTGAAGTGATAGACCGGGTCAAGCAGCTGTCCGCGCGTGACGATCTGGTGATTACCACCCTGTTCCTCGATTGCGCCGGGCATGAACTGGAGCGCCGTTTCAATGAAACCCGTCGTCGCCACTTCCTGGCGCGGGATATGCCGGTGGCCACCGGCATCGCGGCAGAGCGCGAACTGCTTTCGCCCCTGCGCCGCTGGGCCGACGTGTTGATCGACACCACGATCTTTTCCAGCAATGATCTGCAACAGCGCATTCGTGACCTGTTTTCAGCCACCGCTCCGCGGGAAATGACCGTCACCGTTTCCAGCTTCGGCTTTTCACGCGGGATGCCGCCGGTGGCCGATTTGGTGTTCGATATGCGCTTTCTCGACAACCCGCACTGGGTTCCGGAATTGCGCCAGCAGACCGGGCTGGATACCGCCGTGGGCGAGCACATCGCCGCCGATCCGGAATTTGCCACCGCCTTTGCCCGCATTCGCGACCTGCTGCTGCAATTGCTTCCGCGCTATGCCCAGCAGGGCAAGAGCTACGTCAACATCGCCTTTGGCTGTACCGGTGGCCGCCACCGATCAGTCTACACGGCAGAGCGCATTGCGCAGGCCTTGCGCGACGGTGGCTTTTCGCCCACTGTCCTTCACCGCAACCTGGGGTCGCGCGCTGCCGAAATGATAGAGGGGCCGCATCAGCCGTGATCTTATCGTCCAAGCTTCAGCGGCGCGGCGCGGCCCGGCCCATGACAGGTCTGTTTCCAGCATGATCGGCATGATCCTTGTCACCCACGGCCGCTTGGCTGAAGAATTCGTCAATGCCATGGAACACGTAGTGGGCCAGCAGGCCGACGTGGTCACCGTGTGCATCGGCCCGAACGACGACATGGAACAGCGGCGCAAGGAAATTGCGCTGGCAATCCGCAAAGTCGATTCCGGCCAGGGCGCGATCATCCTGACCGACCTGTTCGGCGGCACGCCTTCCAATCTCGCCATTTCCCTGCTGCAGGCGGGCAAGACCGAAGTGATCGCCGGCATCAACCTGCCGATGCTGATCCGGCTGGCCGGTGCGCGCAAGGACATGGATCTGCAAAAAGCTGCCGCCGCCGCGCGCGACGCCGGCCGGACATATATAACAATCGCTTCGGAGTTCCTTGGCCAGGACGCCTAGGACACGCGGCAATATTTGGGGGAGTATCGGTCTTGGGAGAGACGAACCGCCGCGTAGAAATCGTCAACAAGCGCGGGCTGCACGCCCGCGCCAGCGCCAAGTTTGTGGGCGCTGTCGCCGCCATGCCCGATTGCCAGGTGATGGTCCGCAAGGACGGGCACAGCGCCAATGGCGTATCCATCCTGGGCCTGATGATGCTGGGTGCTGCCAAGGGCGACAGCGTGGACATCGAAGTCTCTGGCGAACTGGCCGAACAACGCCTGGCCGAACTGGTCGCCATGATCGAGGATGGCTTCGGCGAGGATTAAGCGCGCTGCGCTCGACTTTGTTGCATCCGGGCGGCATGGAGCGATCACCATGCGCCGCACCATCACCGGGTTTTCCAACCCCACCGTAAAGTTCCTGCGCAGCCTGCGCGACAAGAAGCACCGCCGGATGGAACGGTGCTTCCTTGCCGAAGGGCTTCGCCTGCTGACCGACGCGCGCGAAAGCGGCCGGGTGCCCGAAATGCTGGTGATGGCCGAAGGGCGCGATCCGCACCCTTTGCTTGACGTGCTGGAAGCCGAAGTGCTGGCCGCCGGTGGCGAAGTCATCGAAACCAGCGTCGAAATCCTCGGCAAGATCACCGGCAAGGACAATCCCCAGGCGGTGGCCGGCGTGTTCGGTGAATTCAAGACCGGCCTTGCCACCATCGACCGCAGCACGGCGCCGATCTGGCTGGTGGCCCAGGCCCTGCGCGATCCGGGCAACCTTGGCACCATGCTGCGCACCGGGGACGCCGTGGGTGCGGGCGGGCTGATCCTGCTCGACGATTGTGCCGATCCCTTCAGCGTCGAGGCCGTGCGTGCCAGTATGGGGGCGATCTTTACGCAGCAGGTGGCACTGGCCCGGTGGGAGGATTTCCTGCCCTGGCTGCGCGAAGGTGCAGGGTCGGAACATGGCGGGCAACTGGTCGCGGCCAGCTTGCGCGAAGCGGTGCCCTATCGCGGCGCACCCTATGCCGCGCCGTGCTTCATCATGGTCGGCAACGAATCGCGTGGGCTGCCCGAAGAATACGACCTGGCCTGCGACCTGCGCGTGACCATGCCGATGCGCGGCCGCGCCGACAGCCTGAACGCCGCTGTGGCGGCCGCCGTGCTGGCATACGAGGTGCTGGCGACGCTGGAGGGGTGAGCCGGGGGCCTACTCCGCCGCTTCGTCCAGCCCATTACCCTCTGGCAGCGCCGGAGTTTCCGCGTAGCGCGGGGAAGCATCGATCAACGGCACGTCCTCAATCTCGCGCTTGCCAATCTCGATCCCCTTGTCACGCAGACGACGGCCTGACGACAGGACATTGCGTTCAAAGCTGCTGACGAACTTGTTGTAGTTGCCGACGGCGCTGTCCAACCCGCTGCCGACGCGCTTGAGATGTTCGGACGCCACCGCCAGCCGGTCATACAGCTCCGCCCCGGCCTTGCCGATTTCGACCGCTTCCTGGGCCAACATATCCTGCTTCCACACCATCGCCACGGTGCGGGCGATGGCGACGAGGTTGGTCGGCGTGGCCAGCAGTACCCGGTTGCGGAAGGCGAAATCCCACAGTTCCGGATCATGTTCGAGCGCCGCAGCGACGAAATGTTCGCCCGGCACGAACATCACCACATAGTCCGGCGCTTCATCGAACTGGCTCTGGTAACTCTTGGTGCCGAGCGTCTGCACATGGTTGCGCATCGACCGCGCGTGCTGGTCCAGCGCGATCTTGCGCGCCGCATCGTCATTGGCTTCGAACGCCGCCTGATAGGCGTTGAGCGACACCTTGGCGTCGATCACCAGCATCTTCTGCCCCGGAATACGCACGATCGCATCCGGGCGCAGGCGGCCTTCGTCGGTATCGAGCGAATGTTCGAGGTTGAAATCGGTATGTTCCGACAGGCCGCACTGTTCCAGCACGTTCTGCAGCGCACGTTCGCCCCAGCGCCCGCGCGCCTTGGGAGCATTGGTCAGCGAATTGCCGAGCCGGGCCGCTTCCGCCCGCACCGCATCCTGGCCCTTGCGCATTTCGTCGATCACGCCGGCCAATTGCCCGAAGGCATCAACCCGGTTCGCTTCCAGTTCGCGCACCTGTTTTTCATAATTGTCGAGCTTCTGCCCGACGGGTGCGAGCAGGGCATTGAGCTTTTCCGCCGCCGCTTTCTCGCTGTGGTTGAACCGTTCGCTGGCGCGTTCCAGGAACGCTTCCTGCGCCTTGTTCAGCACCGCGTGGCCGGTGTTCTGAAATTCCTTGAGCAACTCTTCGCGCGCTTCCACCAGCAGGCGTTTCTGCTCCTCGAAATTGGCGGTCTTCTCGGTCAGGGTCGCCAATTGCCCGCGCAAGGCATCGCGCTCGTCTCGCGTCGAGTCGAGCGATTGCGCCAGCGCATCGGCCCGTGCGGCCCGTTCGCTCATCGTCGCCAGTTCGGGGACCATGCGGGCAATCTTGTCCGACAGACCCCGCCCCTCCGTCTCAGCCGTGGCGAGGCGGGTGCGCAAATCGGTCACCGGGCGCCCGCCCAGCCACCAACCGCCTGCAACGCCAAGCAACAGCCCGACCAGCAGGATGACAAGGGCAACAACCAGATCCAAGCGCACCTCCCGAAGAACGAAAACGGAACATACCGGCGATCACGCCACTTCGCAAGTCGGCCAACACAGACTGTGAAAGATTCGCCCTTGAGCAATCCCCCGGAACGATTGTATGGCCTACTTACAATTCGTGCTTGCGAAATTTTCGGGATTGCGAAAAAACCGCGAGCGTTATGCCGTGCGCCATTTCACCTGCGCACCCAGAGGAAGAGGACGCCCCATGCTCACCGATATCGAGATTGCCCGCCAGGCTACCCTGATCCCGATCACCGAAGTCGCCAAGAATGCCGGCGTTCCGGAAGATGCGCTGATCCCTTACGGCAAGTACAAGGCCAAGATCGACACGGCCGCCCTGCCCACCACCAGCAACGGCAAGCTGATCCTGGTCACCGCCGTCAACCCGACTCCGGCCGGTGAAGGCAAGACCACCACTTCTGTCGGCCTGTCCGACGCGTTGCACCGCATCGGCAAGAAGACCCTGCTGTGCCTGCGCGAACCGAGCTTGGGCCCGTGCTTCGGCGTCAAGGGCGGCGGCGCCGGCGGCGGCAAGAGCCAGGTCATGCCGATGGATGAAATCAACCTGCACTTCACGGGTGACTTCCACGCCATCACCAGCGCGCACAACCTGCTGTCGGCGATGATCGACAACCACATCTACTGGGGCAATTCGCTCGAAATCGACCTGCGCCGCGTCACCTGGCGCCGGGTGCTGGACATGAACGACCGCGCCCTGCGCGAAATCGTCGGCCCGCTTGGCGGCGTGTCCAACGGCTTCCCGCGTGAAACCGGCTTCGACATCACCGTGGCTTCGGAAATCATGGCCATCCTGTGCCTCGCAGCCGATCTCGAAGACCTGCAGAAGCGCATGGGCGACATCATCATCGGCTATCGCCGTGACAAGACCCCGGTGTTCTGCCGCGACGTAAAGGCCGACAGCGCGATGGCCGTGCTGCTGAAGGACGCGATCCTGCCGAACCTGGTGCAGACCCTGGAAAACCGCCCGGCGTTCCTGCACGGCGGCCCGTTCGCCAACATCGCCCACGGCTGCAACAGCGTGATCGCCACCAAGACCGCGCTGCGGATGGCCGATTACGTGGTGACCGAAGCCGGCTTCGGTGCCGACCTTGGCGCTGAAAAGTTCATGGACATCAAGTGCCGCCTGGCCGGCCTGAAGCCCGACGCCGTGGTGCTGGTCGCCACGGTGCGCGCGCTGAAGATGAACGGTGGCGTCGCCAAGAAGGACCTGACCGGCGGCGAAAACGTTGATGCGGTTCGCGCCGGTTCGGTGAACCTGCGCCGTCACATCGAAAACGTGAAGAAGTTCGGCATCACCCCGACGATCGCGATCAACCACTTCTACCTCGACACCGATGCAGAGCTGGCCGTGATCATGGAAATGGCCAAGGAATACGGCGCTGACGCCGTGATCTGCAAGCACTGGGCTGATGGTTCGGCCGGTGCCGAAGAACTGGCCCGCGTGGTTTCGGCCAAGGCCGATGCCGGTGCGCCCGACTTCAACCAGCTGTATCCTTCGGAAATGCCGCTGGCGGAAAAGATCGAAACCGTCTGCACCGAAATCTATCGCGCCGGCACGGTGACGATTTCGGCCAGCGTTCGCGCGCAGCTGAAGGCCTGGGAAGGCATGGGCTATGGCCACTTCCCGGTCTGTATGGCCAAGACGCAGTACAGCTTCAGCACCGATCCGACCGCCTTGGGCGCGCCGGTGGACCACGACATCGTGATCCGCGAAGTGCGCCTGTCGGCCGGTGCCGGCTTCGTGGTGGCCATCGCTGGTGAAATCATGACCATGCCGGGCCTGCCCAAGGTGCCGAGCGCGGAAAACATCTACATCGACGAAAACGGCCAGATCGAAGGCCTGTTCTAAGCCTTCCGGCATTGCCGAAACGGAAAAGGCCGCCCTTCACGGGGCGGCCTTTTTCATGTCAGTCGTCCATCGTGGACAGCCCACGCGCCTTGATTTCGGCCACCCATTCTTCCGGCGTGGGCATGATCGTGTGATCGACGCGGTGCTTGATCTTCCAGCCGCCATCCACCCGGACCAGGTCATCTTCATATTGCCCGGACAGTTCGGGCGTGGGTGATCCGTCCTTCCCCCGCATGACAAAGACAAAGCGCGATTTGGCGTGGGCCGTATCGCCATCGACGTCGATTTCGAAATTTCCGATCTGGTGGAAGCTGGAAAGGTTCACGAAATCGGGATCAGGTTCGCCGAACAGGCCGGTCAGCATGGCGCGGATTTCCGTCCGGCCTTCGCGTTTGGTCGCGCCGTTCTGCCACACGCCATCTGGCGTGAAGAGGCCGACGTAGCCGTCAAAATTGCGCGCATCGAGATATGCGGAATAGTTGGTCAGCACCCGCTGGATGGCCTGCTGGTCCTCCAGTGCCTGGACCCGCTGTTCCATTTCCGCATTGGCACAGGCCGTCAAAGGCAGCGCCATTACCACCGCCGCAGCCAGAATTTTCACGTTCATCCCATCCCCCTTTCCCGAATCGTTGCCGGGACGAGGAGAGTAGCGCGACTTTACCGCTGCAGCCTATGGGTGGATCGAATCCCAGTGTTCGACGATCTTGCCGTCTTTCACTCGGTAGGTGTCGTACCACCAGACCGGCACCGTCTTTGCCGGGTCAGCCTTGCCTGGCACTTCGCGCTGGAACATCAGTTGCACCAGATCGCCTTCGGCCAGGACGAATTCGAATTTCGTGAGCGGATAGCCGGGCGGCAGCGGCTGTGAATCGGGAAATTCGGTGTGGAGGAAGGCAATCAGCGCCTCCACCCCGTTGGGCGCGCTGGGGCTGTTCTGCTTGTAATCCGGCGCCATGTATTTGCGCGCGGCGTCGATGTTGCGGCCGTCGATCACCTCGTGCCACATGGCGAGGACCAACTGCTTGTTGGCCTCCAATTGCGCGGCTTCGGCCTGTTCGGGCGCGGTCACGGCCTGTTGCCCACAGGCAGCGAGGGCCAGCGGCAGGGCAAGGA